>SORT01000038.1 GCA_004402895.1 Fidelibacterota bacterium MT.SAG.3
GAATTGAGCTGCCTGAATGACCGTGTGTCGACCACTGTTCTTTAAATTCATTTGCCATAAGAAGATAATTTTTCGTGTCTGACATTCCGGCGACCTTTTTAAGCCATCTGTCATTCAGAGTCAGATGATCGAAAAGAATCGCGAAACTTTCCGTAACAGAGTTGTCTCCTAAATACCTGAATTCCATCGGCAAAGTATGATCCGTATGAGCATAATGCATGGCATGACCTAATTCATGCAAAAATGATTGATAATCGGAAAGCCCTCCCTGCGGCATTATGACCAACATGATCCTATCGGGCACCGAGATAGGAGCGCAAAATGCTCTCGGAGATTTAGAAGGACGGGATTCGGTGTCAAATGTGATATTGCCATCTACTTTTATATCAAGGCTCATTGCGGAAATTGACTTTTCGATTTTCGGCAAAAGATCTGCAGCGGGGAAATAATCATCAAATTCGGTCATCCTGAAAAGATAGGAAGAATCATAAGTGGCTGCATCTTCCAAACTCAAATTTAGATGTTTTTTGAACGCCCATGACGCCACATCGGTATACATATCTTCCGTCTTGCTGAGAAACTCCTCACACTGAACCAAAAAATTATTCAGATTTATGCCGGAGAGAGTTGAGATCAATTCCGAATAATTATCATAACCGAATTCGTCTGCTACACGATGAACTGTTTGCAACATTTCCAACCGCATCGGATTATCTCGCTCAACGATCTCGTAGACCCCCTCCTGTATCAGCTTCCGCTTTTCGCGATCCGGTTCATTTTTCAATATGACCGGCGCTTGACGATACAGAATCTCCTCGCCTGATATATTAAGTGTTGATGTAGCCTCGAGTCGTAGAAGTTCGTCGCTCGATTCACGAGTAAGATATCCCTGATAAAGAGAGTGAAGAAATTCCAACATTTGGGAATTCTGCCGGTCGCTGCCGTTAACAGAACTATATTCTACATAGGAGTTTATGATATCCTTTCCGCAGAGATCACTATACTCGTCGTAAATCTTGGAAAGATTGCTGTCTTCCTTTAACCCGGAAGATGAAAGGTAATACTCTTCAGATATCGCGTTGAAGAACGACTCGGCTCGTTCGGAAACCTTGTCCATCTCCATTTTAATTATTACTCCGTCAAGAAGCTGGCAACTGCTCTGTCAACCGATTCATAAGTTTTAAATATCGTCAGAAGCTGTGTGATCATCAGAAGGCTCTGCACCTTTTCAGTGACGTTTGCGAGTCTAAGATCGCCATCGGCGCTTCGCATAGAAGTCAAAGCGCCCATTAGAGCGCCCAACCCGGAACTGTTCATCCATTTCACTTTTGACAGATCAATGATCACTTTAGTGATATTATCGCCTAAAAGACTTTTAACGGATACTCTAAGTTCAGCGGTCTCGGGTCCTCCCATCATTTTGCCCGAAAGAGACAAAATTGCAACATCGCCTTCTATCTTCTCCTTTATCCGCATCTAAATCCTCCAATATTATTAAATAATCCTAAAGTATGTGATTTCAAAATAGTTGACACGAATAATATTACAAAAGAATATCTTTCAGGTAAAGCAATATCTTCATTTCTTGCATTTCGGATGCGCCAAGTTTAATATTGAACGATATGGGAGAGAAAGTCGTTGCCACTAATAGAAAAGCCCGATACGATTATCACATTACGGACACAATCGAAGCGGGCTTGGTGCTCAAAGGTACTGAAGTCAAGTCGCTGCGTGACGGGAAGGTCAACATCAAAGAGTCATACGCCCTGATAGAGAACAGCGAAATGTTTTTGTTAGGAGTGCATATAAGCCCCTACTCCCATGGTACCACTCACGCTCATGAACCCGACAGAAAGAGAAAATTACTCCTGCATAAAGGAGAGATACTGAAATTAAAAAGAACAATAGAACAAAAAGGTTTAACCGTAATACCTTTAAAGATATATTTCAAGAACGGCAAAGCCAAAGTGCTTTTAGGAACTGCGAGAGGCAAAGCGAAGCATGACAAGAGAAGAGATATTGCCGAAAGAGAGGTAAAAAGAGAGATCGCTCGTTCGGTAAAAACCAAATATTAAATTGCGCATGGAACGGAGATAATGGAAAAAGATTTTAAAGAACAAAAAGATATTATTAAAAGAGGGATTGAAGAACTGCTTCCCGAAAAGGAGTTCGACGCTCTCCTGCAAAAAAGTATCGACGAAGATAAACCGCTCAGGGTAAAACAAGGATTCGATCCTACAGCGCCCGACATTCACCTCGGTCATACTGTTTGTCTCAGAAAACTGAAACAGTTCCAGGAACTCGGTCACCAGGTTGTTTTGATAATAGGCGACTACACCGGGATGGTCGGCGATCCTTCGGACAAGAACGAGACTCGTCCTCGTCTCACTCATGAAGAGGTGATGGCAAATGCGAAGACCTATGAAGAGCAATTTTTTAAGATTTTGGACAAAGATAGAACCGAGGTTCACTATAACGGTGAGTGGTTCGAGAAACTACCATTCTCTGAAGTCATGAATCTTGCGTCAAAATTCACAGTTGCCCGAATGTTAGAGCGGGATGACTTCAGTAAACGCTATAAGAGCGAAAAACCTATAAGTATTCATGAGTTCTTCTACCCTCTCATGCAGGGCTACGACTCGGTTGCCATTAAGGCTGACGTAGAGATCGGAGCTACCGAACAGAAATTCAATTTATTGATAGCCCGTAAAATTCAAGAGGAATTCAACGTAAAGCCCCAATGCGTGCTGACAATGCCCGTGCTGCCGGGAACCGACGGTAAGATGAGGATGAGTAAGTCCACCGGCAACTATATTGGCATAAACGAAACGCCAAAGGATATTTACGGTAAGACGATGTCCATTCCCGACGAGCTTATTTATCCCTATTTTGAACTTGCAACTGAAGCCACGAGTGAAGAACTTATCGTCATCAAAAACTCTTTAGAATCTTCTGATACCAATCCGATGGAACTGAAGAAACAGCTCGCCGGAGATTTAGTCAAACTCTACCACGGAAAAGAAGCAGCGGAGAAAGCCGAAACAGAATTCACAAATCAATTCGCCAAAGGGGATCTGCCGGATGATATTCCGGAAGTTAAGGCGGTCGAAGGTGATCTTATAGTTGATCTGATGGCAGCCAACAATATCACAACGTCAAAAGGCGAGGCTCGCAGATTAATAACCCAAGGGGGTGTGCGGATAGACGGCGAGAAAATATTTGAGATAGATCATAAGGTAAAGTCCGGCAGTGAGTTTATCCTTAAAGCGGGTAAAAGACGATTCCTAAAAATCTCTGTAGAATGAATAAATAATATCCACTGCTAAAATGATCAATATGGGAGCAATATTTTAATGAAATTCAAGTATGAATTATACCTCCTTATTATACTTCCGATATTCTTAGGCTGTGAAGTTCAGTCTAAAACATCGGATACACCAAAATCAATCATACTCTTTATAGGTGACGGAATGGGTGTTGCTCAAGTTACTACGGCCATTATGAATAATGTCGGTTCTAATTTTATGCGCTTTACAAATGGAGGTCTTATTCTCACTGCCTCCACTAATTCATGGATAACAGATTCAGCGGCAAGCGCGACGGCCATCTCCACCGGCGTGAATACATATAATAAAGCAATTGGTGTGGATGCTGATCAAAATAACTTGAAGTTGCTTGTTGATTATGCTTCAGAAGCGGGTAAATCATTTGGCATTATAACCACTTCAAGCATCACTCACGCAACACCTGCCGCATTTTATTCAAATAATCTTTGGCGCAATGAAGAATATGATATAGCGCTTCAGCTCTCCGAATCGGAAGTTGATGTGATAATAGGCGGCGGTTTTAAATATTTTCTACCTGAAAATGAAAATGGTAAACGGAAAGATGGAAGAAATTTACTCAATGAAATGAAAGACAGGAAATTCAGCGTGGTATTTGATATGGAAGACCTTATGTCGCTTGACAAGGGAAAAACTGATAAGGTCGTAGCGCTTTTAGCTTATGATGCTATAGATAAGGAGAAAAATCCATCGCAAAAACTTGCAGATATGACAGCGGCGGCAATTCAGATCCTGAATAAAAATGAAAATGGGTTTTTCCTTATGGTTGAGGGTGCGCAAATAGATTGGAAAGCTCACGACAACGAATATGACAAGATGTTATTTCAATTAGAAGATTTTAACGAAGCTATCGGCGTAGCTCTTGATTATGCCGAGACAGACAACGAATTGCTCATATTGGTCACTGCTGATCATGAGACAGGAGGACTTACACTCTTGCAGGGCGGTCATGGAGCAAATGAATTTAAAGAACAGTGGTCGACACACGGTCATTCAGGCAGCTCAATTCCATTATTGGCAACCGGTCCGGGTTCACATCTATTTGGCGGGATTATGGAAATAGATGAACTAGGTCGGCGCATCATCTCAATTATCACTGACAGATAATAGCCTAAAATCCCGAATAGTAAGCATTCTTACGGTATTAACTGCTTACTAATCTGATATTAGAACTGTTTGAAAGAGAATCGTGTCAATTATCAGAATGATTGACCGATAAAAAGAGAAGAAAATGAATAAAAAGGAATAAGAATGTTGCATATATAGTGGAGCAATATTATTATTCACAAAATTTATAATGTAAACGATAAAATGGATTATAGGAGATAGTATAAGATGGCGATAGAATTTACGGATGAGAACTTTGAACGCGAAGTTATAAGTTCTGAAATCCCGGTATTGGTGGACTTTTGGGGAGAGGGTTGCGGCCCTTGCGTCGCTATGACTCCTGTTCTTGAAGAATTAGCAAAAGAATACAAAGAAACCATAAAGATCGGGAAAGTCGATGTGTATGCTAACCCAAATGTATCTTCAAAATATGCAATCAGAAGTATTCCGAGTTTTTTGTTCTTTAAAGACGGAGAAGTTCAGGAAACTGTGATCGGCGCCCGACCGAAAGATTACATGAAAGAGAAGTTAGACGCAGTTTTATAACTGACATTAACGCCAATTATGGTTAAATTTTAAGGCTCACTTTATAGTGAGCCTTTATTATTGGTAACTGTATGCTTGAAGAGAAAAACAGAATAAGAAAAATATATGCCGAGAAACGTGCTAACATGCCTCCCGCCGATGTTGATACAAAAAGTGATCTGATCAAGAAACATCTGCTAGCTCTTCCGGAATATCAAAAATCAAATTCTATTCACATATTTATCGGCAGCCTTCCGGGCGAAGTGAGAACCAAACCAATGATTGAGCACGCTCTTTCAGATAACAAAAAGGTAATAGTTCCGATATATCACGGTATTGATAAAGCTCCCTCCCACTCTTTAATTGAAAACCTCGACTCGCTTGAACTGACACAATTCGGAATTGAACAACCTGCTGAAGATTCGATCATCCCGGCAGATCTGGGCAGCGCCGGGATCATTCTCGTTCCTTGTTTGCTTGTAGATGCTTCGGGGAACCGGATCGGAATGGGCGGTGGGTTTTATGACAGGATTCTCACCGGTCTCTCCATAACAAAAATCGCTCTGGCTTTTGATTTTCAATTCATTGATGACCTACCGTTTGAAGAACATGACATCAAAGTTGATATTGTCGTGACAGAAAGTGGAATCATTAAAATATAAATATGAGCAAACGATTACGCGATAAAGCCGTCAAGATCGACTTGCTCTTAGAAGAGCTGTACGGCGTCCCTCAACCGGGTAAAAACGTTAATGTCCTGGACGAACTCATACTTACGCTGCTTTCGCATAATACAAATGACATCAACAGAGATAAAGGTTATGCTGAATTGCGAAAGCATTATCCCACTTGGGAGGTCGTCAGGAAAACACCAAGAAAGAAGATCGAAAACGCAATTCGGATAGCAGGATTGGCACCCGCTAAATCAGGATACATAAAAGACACACTTGATTTTATATCTGATAATTGGGGTAAATTAGATCTCAATTGGATATGTAAAAAGGATCCTCAATGGGTCGAGGATACCTTTACGCAGGTTAAAGGTATCGGTGTCAAGACGATCAATGTTGTCCTCTCTTTTGCCTGCAATGCCGACAGGTTTCCGGTTGATACGCACATTAACAGGATCTGCGCCCGACTCGGTCTTGTTCCGGAAAACAGTCCACCCGAGAAGACATACAAACTCATGGCTGATATTTTCCCAAAAGGAAAAGCATTTTCTTTTCACATAAATATTATAACGCATGGCAGAAAAACCTGCAAGGCAAGAAATCCGCTCTGCGCTGAATGCAATTTAAAAAAGCATTGCAGCTATTATAAGAAGATTAAATTATCAACCTCACAGTGATAACAGTTGCGCGCCAGGATAAATCCCGACCGTCTAAGTACTGGTTAGGATCTTGCCCTGACAGCAAAGAAAAGAGTCATTTTCATTTGATAATTCCCTCTATACTATTAAATTAAATCCAATAACGAACAACATGAAAGAAATCACCGATGAACAAAGACTCAAGCGGCATAGAATTAATTAAAAAAGAACTCGTCAAACGGAAATCTCCGACTCTCACCGATTACGACATTGATGCAAATGCCGAACTCGTTCACGATATTTTAAAACTTAAAAAGAAACACAACGTCCTTATGCTCGGGCATAACTATATGGAGCCACTCGTTTTCAGTCTGTCTGATGAAAACGAAAAGGGTGACTCACTCGGATTGAGTATATCCGCTTCAAAAACCGACTCTGAATATATAATATTCAACGGTGTGCCTTTCATGGCGGAAACGGCAAAAATACTCAATATGAATAAGCGTGTATTCGTTGCCGATAAAACTGCCGGCTGCTCCCTTGCGGATGAATTCACAGCTGAAGATGTTATCAAACTCAGAGAGCAATACCCGGGTATTCCCGTTATGACATACATTAATACTTACGCCGATGTGAAAGCGGAATGCGATGTATGCTGTACATCCGCAAACGCTCAGGATATAGCGATGAGTATGCCCGGTGACAGCATCATCTTTGTTCCCGATATTTATTTCGCTCAAAACCTAAAAGAAGAGCTCGGCGACAAAAAGAAGATTATCTATCCGAACGGTAACGGAGACGGAGTCAAAGGCGCTATCTGTGAAGTCCATGAGATGTTCACACTTGAAGATATTTCGCTTGTGCGTGATTCATTCGGAATTGAAAAGGAAGATCCGAATGGAATGATCTACGTGCATTGGGAGTGCAAACCTGAGGTTCTCAGGGAAGCGGATTATTTCGGCAGCACTACTCAGATACGAATGGATATAGCTAAGCGGGTGTCTGAAGGCAGCCTCCAAAAGGCGTTCATCGCTTCCGAATGCGAGCTAACCTCCAACCTCATGCAGGAGTTTCCCACAGTGGAATTCTGGACAGCCTGTTACGTCCGCTGTCAACATATGGCTAAAGTTACTCTGAAAGGTATTTATGACGTCCTAGTGGCAATCGACACAGACTCTGACCTTTCCAAATACGAAATACAGATTGATGAAGAGGTAGCAAAACGGGCGAACCGTTCTATCAGTAAAATGATGGAGCTGAGCGTATAGTAAATATTTCTATCCTTTTAATAGGCTGCTTTAAAAATAATAAGGATCACACCATGAGATTTAGATATTCACTGTTCATTATTCTTTCAATGTTTCTTTACTTGACGTCCAACTCAATCGCGCAGGAAACTGATTCCGATGGCGACCTCCCTTCTGCCGTTCTCGGTACTGCGACCGCATTGCGAGGCGAATCAGTCAACTATTTCCCTGAAGACCCTAAGGCATCAGGTTATATAGTCACACCCGATTCCGAAGGAGAGAAACCTGCCCTGATAATAGTACACGAGTGGTATGGCTTGAAATTGAGGATCAAAGAGATGGCGGATGCTCTCGCGGATGAAGGTTATGTCGTTCTTGCTGCTGATATGTACAGCGGGAAGACCGGCTCAAACAGTGCTGAGAACAGAGCGCTGGTGAAGGAATCGCTCTCTAACCCAGATTATATTATACGTAATCTCGATGCGGCTGCGAACTACCTCAGAAGCAGAGATGATGTCATAAGCGATAAAATAGGTACTATGGGTTGGTGCTACGGAGGCGGTGTAGTACTTTCTTATGGTATCGGTGGGGAAGATCATGAGGCGACCGCTATATTTTACGGGGAGCTGATAGATGACCCTGAAAAGCTGAAACATATCGGTCATGAAGTTCTCGGACTGTTTGGCGAAAAAGACGGCGGTATACCTCCTTCCGATGTCAGAAAATTCGAGAAGGCTCTGCGCACAGCTGGAATCAAGAACGAAATTCATATATATGATGATGTCGGTCACGGTTTCTTTTTATGGGTGGACAAACGACCGGAAACTAAAAAGTCGGCAACTGATGCATGGCAGAGACTAAAGGATTATCTTAAGAGGACGTTGGGAGATTAGGATTAAATTATATTACGCGAGTCAGGAATCAGACTGTCCGTAACTGGAACTCTTGACACACCCCGTATTTAAAATCTTTGATTATCAAATCCACCCCTCTTAATTGAGGGGAATTATTCAAACTTTTCTCGTTCTAAGGAAGTTATTATTGAGTGGTCTACTTAAGCGGGTTTGTGATAAATATCTCTTATCCTCTCCCAACCTGGCTGATCTCAAGAAGATGGCCGTCTGGGTCTCTAAAAAAGCATCGAATCTCCGCCCCCCAGTTTTTGGGCGGCGTAAGAAATGTAACCCCTCTCGACTTTAACGTCTCATAGGCTTCATTGCAATCGGGTACTCGAATTGTTATGGAATGGCTGACTCTATTGAGATTTTCAGGCGGCTCGAAGGTCACTTCAGGTTTATCCTCTGTCGGTCCTCCTCCCGTTACCAAGAGCAGCCAGGCTCCCTGAAATTTCAAGACACAAGAAGTTCCACCGTATTCGTTGATCACTTCAGAGCCCAACAGATCTTCATAAAATATTCTTGATACTTTTATGTCGCTCACCACAAGAATGTGAGTGAGTTCCATGCCTTCCGAAGGGAATCTGTTCGCCATTAATTACTCCTTTAGCAGCTAAATTTATATTATTACAGCCTATACTGTTTTTCTGTGGAATACCACAATCCAATCTGTTATGTTACTGAGGTATCAATTTCAATATTCTAACTTATTACGGGGAGAAATAGAATGAATAATTTTTTTAAAATGTTTTATATCCTAATTTCCTTAAACCTAATGCCCGATATTCTTTATGCTCAAACCGGCGGTGGTGATGCCTTGAACGAAACACCATTTTATGTCGTCCCTGCTGATATGACTTTTGAAGAGTATGAAGATGCTAATCGGAGACTAAGCGTTGGTCTGCTGCTGATGTCCATACCATTTCCCGGCTCGCTTCATTTTTACGCGAATGAACGGAGAGAAGCGTGGTGGCACGTGGGAATAGCAACAGCTGGAGTGCTAAGCATCATAGCAGGAGCCGGCGCATCAGATGAAAAAGAGACATGGCCCGAAAGCGATTACGAAATAAGGGATATAACAGGTGAAGACGGAACCGTTCGGCGTTACGAGAAGGTCCCGTTCGAGGAAAATTTCGGCAATGTCAATTATGAGCTTCGGTTACTCCCTCATGAGAGAGACGGCGGTGAATTCTTAATTGTTCTTGGCGCGGGACTTTTAATAGGACAACTCATTCACGATTGGTACGATGGTATCAGAACGATCGAGAAAAAGCGAAATAGGGTTAGATTCAACTACGGCAAAAAATCCAACCTCGAGTTGAATCTCTTGCCTCAGATTGATCCTGCTAATGGATTATTCGGCGCTAAATTGTCGCTTGAGTTTTAGCGGTTTTTTTACTTCAGTAAAACCATCTTCCTCGTCCGGACAAAATCGTCTGCCTGGAGCTGATAATCTTTTTATTCTTCTTATGGTCTACCTTTAATCTCCGGGCCTAGCACAAGTTGTTCAACGCCCGAATCCATATCAATAGATACTATACGACCGTCAGCGAGGCCCAGATAGGTGGTTTCATCAACAATATACGGAAACGAACCAACACCATCCGGTCCCGGTTGAAATTCTCGAGTTTTCATATCAAATAGTTTGACAATCGGGAGCGACCAATCAACATTTCCATCCGCATCCATGGTATATTCAAGTGTAAAAGCGAAACGCCCAGCAGAGAACATTGGTCCGTTTATCATTGTCCCGGTCTCGGTTTCAAAAACCCGCTCGCCACTTGTTTTGTCCACACCATAAATATGCCCATCTTCCAGAGTGCCATAGTAAATGATGTTTTGATATTCGGATAGATAATGTCTCGGCCCCACATGACGCATATTCCGTGTACTAGGTGAATGGCGCCATACCTGCTTTCCGTCAGATTTGTTTACAGCCATGAGGTTGCCAGCCCAGTCTGCAAAATAGACTTTCGTTTTTCCTACAAGCGGGACCACTGTCACATAGGGTGCCTGTTGATTCAAAAGCTTCCCATTGGGATTATCGGATATCCATCCGAGACCGGTCTCACGTGAGTAAGTCGTCTGTCCGATATGGTCGTTATTGGTTTCTGATTTCCAAATCAGGGTCAAATCGTCCAAGTTGATAGCATACAGATAGCCGTCCCAGGCGCCTATATAACCCACGCCTTCGGATATAGCAATTTCCATGGCCTGTGGTTCTTCGTCAAGGATTAATCGAGCGAGTTCTTTTCCTGTGCGAGGATCAAGCATATAGACGTTCCAATCTTCGCTGCTCACATACAGCCGATTACCGTAAATGCTCGGAATACCATTGATAAACTTATCCCGATAATCATGCACTGTATGGCCGGCTTCAAATACCCAAGCTAGTTTACCATCGGCAATGTTCACTGCATGCAGTTCCCCCTTCCCTCGTGGGCTCACATAAACAAGGTTTTTATAAACCACAAGACCGGCGTAGTCGCCAGCTTTGTAATTCCAAAGTTTCTTGCCAGAAGTACGATCAATCGCATATAAATTGCCATCCTGACTACCTACGATAATCAGATCCTCGGTTACAAGCGGCGAGCCCAAAGGTCCGGATAACGCCATCGTAACTGGATCGATATCCTGTTTTCCGCAACTATGTGCAAACAGAGCTAACAATAATGGGAATAGGGTGGCTTTCTTCACGTCTCTCTCCGATCAATTATCATCAACGACTTTGTATTGTGACCTGCCCCCCCATTAATCGTTCAATCTACTTAGTTACACATAAAGCATTTAGATTGCAAGAAATTTGTGTTTATAAAAAGTTGGTTTATAAGACAAAAAGGCACAGTCTCAAAAGCTAATTATCATAAGCTCTCGTTTTTACGAGATATGGTTCTGTAGTGTGCCCAATATGTGCCCACCTAAAGCTCGCTAAAAGACACTAAACAACACGAATCAACTCAAAACAACACTTGGGTAAATCCCCATATTTAGAGAGTCTTGGGAGTGTTATTGGCTCTATTATTGACTTTTACCTACTTCGAGGCTTAGCGGGAAAGTCTGGGAATCGAACCCAGCGGAGGTGAATGAAGAATCTTCAGAATTTATACTCCGACTATGGTAAGAAAGTATGAGTATGTTGTCATACCTCCTTTTGTGAGATAAAATCCTAAGATCGATGTGCAACGACCATAATAATTATTATTATTTTAGTAATTTTGTCAAATAACTTTAAGATTTCAGACGAAACGATATTTTCCTAAAAACGATCGTTTTTGACACTTTGAGTAACCTTCCATTAAACCCATCCCAAAACCTTAAAATCAGTGTCAAACCCCGTCCCTAAATCAAGTTTTTAAAACTTCGAGCATTTAACGTTTTTGGGAACCTACCTCTACAGTTTGATCCAACGTTCCATCACGTAAATCCACCTGATAATACCGTATATGTATTATGTAAGGAGGATTTTCTCTTTTCAGTTCAATTATTCAATCAACTTTTAGGAGATATTATAAAAATCGGATACGTTCGCATATCCACGCAAGATCAGAATTTCAACCTTCAGATAGATGCACTTAAAAACGAAGGCTGTGAAAAGATCATCCGTGATACGATGTCAGGAGCAAAGGAAGAGAGGCGTGGTCTAAAAGAACTGTTTAAGATCTTAAGAAAAGGTGACACGTTAGTAGTATGGAGACTGGATGGTATCGTAATATCCTCGAAAGCGGCTGACCGGCTCAGCTCAGAACACCTCCGAGAGAACGTTGTTCAGCTCAATAAAAACTCGGCAGTTTCGATGGACAGATATGTAGCTTATTCGGGTAGTGAACATCTCAAGATTATGAGGGGAAATGGGCGATTTTGGATGCGAGATATTTCGTAAGATACTATACAGGGTTTCTGCTAGAAAACATCAAATAAATTATTTCAAAAGAACAAACATGGTATGGAGGTATAACTACATCTAAAAGCGACATGATTGCCTCCTAAGAATTCTAACCCATAAAAAAGAGGAGACAATCATGGGATATATGGATATGTACACCCAATTGGATAGACATGCTGACAGGATATCGAGAGGCGATCAGGATCTTAAACAAAACATCCTCTGCCTGTCATATACGACATATTGTTCAGCTTTTTCACGTAAGTATGAACTCTCTGTGGGAGAGTTGGTAAATTTCATGCAACGGAGAGCTGGCGAACTCAGACGCTGCAAGCTTAGGCACTTCGGTAATAAGGGATATAACGGCACAAAGGATGTCTATTCAAGGTTGCGATACTACAATGATGACGTTAAGTTATTACACCTGAGTGGATCTGAAGGCACAGATGATGTATTGACGGGCTCCTTCCACAGAAGGAACATACCACTCGCCGATGATATCGCATTCAAGATAGATTTCAAGAATTTCCTGACAGGACTGTCGGAGAGAGATCGATCTATTCTCATCAGAAGAATGGAAGGTTATCAGGTTAAGGAGCTTTCATCACTTTTCAACAGTTCACCATCGACTATATCCAAATGTTTAAGGAGGATAGGAAGAGAGATCACACTCTCTTTAGATA
>SORT01000039.1 GCA_004402895.1 Fidelibacterota bacterium MT.SAG.3
GTTTCATAGACGCTCCGAATTCAGGTATCCCCTTAACAAATATGAAGATCGTGCTATAGCCTCAAACGAACTCGAAGAAGAAATTCATAATGGAACCGATGACTATGTTGAGGTGGTTTTTGTAATAGAGGATGACATAGCAGTAATGAGAAAGGTGAAAACAGGCATTACAGGTGAATCTAAGATTGAAATTCTTGAAGGAGTGCTACCCGGAGAGATGATTGTTTCAGGTTCTTATAGAGTATTGAGCAAGACACTTCAAGATGGCGATATAGTAAAGATTGAAGAAGAGAGCAACGGAAAATCTGAAGAACTGAGCCACTGATGACACTCATAGATATTGAAGGCGTAAAAAAGATATACGATTTGGGGGCTGAAAAAATTCATGCTCTCGACGGTGTGAGTTTAAAAATTGAGCGAGGTGAATACATCGCTATAATGGGACCATCCGGCTCAGGTAAATCTACCATAATGAATATCCTCGGCTGTCTCGATACTCCGACATCAGGATCATATTATTTTGAAGATGAAGAAGTGAGCAAGATGGATGATAACCAGCTGGCTGGCATAAGAAATGAGAAAATTGGATTTGTATTCCAGACGTTTAATCTTCTTCCAAGAATCAGCAGCCTTCAAAACGTCGAATTACCTTTGATTTACGGAGGTGTGAGTTTAGAAAGTAGAAGGGAAAGAGCAGAACTGGTGCTTGAGAGGGTTGGTTTGGGCGATAGAATGAATCATAAACCGAATGAACTTTCGGGCGGGCAGAGACAACGTGTCGCTATAGCTAGGGCGTTAGCAAACGAACCGTCTATAATACTTGCAGATGAACCTACGGGTAATCTCGATTCTAAAACGGGTGAAGAGATAATGGTATTGTTCAATGAAATTCATGAAGCGGGTAATACGATAATTCTTGTTACTCATGAAGAATATATCGCGGAGAACGCTCATCGTATTATCAGGCTCCACGACGGATTAATTGCCAGTGATGAAGTAGTTCGAATGCACACGATGAATTAATTACCGATGCTAATTCAATACATAAAAGAAATATCCGAGGGGATAAAAATCGCACTCTCAGCTCTTCGGGAAAATAAATTCCGTTCAACCCTTACCACGCTCGGTATAATCATTGGCATTGTAGCTGTAACGGTCATGGCTACTGCTATAGAGGGATTGAACAGAGCATTTTCGACAAGTATATCGGCACTGGGCTCAGATGTTCTTTTCATCGATAAAATGCCTTGGTTTACAAACAGGGGATCCGCTGAGTTTGGCAACAGGAAAGACATCAAAATATCAGACGCGGAAAGCATTATAAAATATGCCAGTCGCGTAAAAGCTGTTGCCCCGGTAGTAAGAGCCAACAAGACGGTAAAACATCGGGAGAAAAGTCTCTTAAGAGTCCTTGTTATAGGTACTACAACTTCATATAGAGAAACATCCAACAGCTATCCTGAATATGGAAGATTTTTTTCTGAAACAGAAGTAAGTCATTCAAGAAGTGTAGCGGTAATCGGCAGTGATATAGCAGAGAATCTTTACGAAAACGAGAATCCGATAGGCAGTAAAATAAAAATTGACGGCAGACCTTATAAAGTAATTGGAATTCTTGAAAAGAAAGGAACTTTACTTGGAATGATGGATCTGGATAATCGGATCATTATACCGGTCGGAACATTTGGTAATTCATTCGGTACACGAAGACATGTATCCATTCAAGTCAAAGTAAAAGACCCTGCTTATATGGAAGATTCTAAAGATGAGCTTATCGGAATCATGCGTCGTATCAGAAGAGTTCATCCGGGCGCCGAAGATGACTTTAGCATAAATCAACAGAGCGTTTTTACTGAAATGTATGATAATGTGACCGGAGCAATTTATGCGGCTGGAATCGTAATAACCGCTCTATCGTTGTTAGTCGGAGGAATTGGCGTAATGAACATTATGCTGGTTTCAGTTACAGAGCGCACAAGAGAGATCGGTATACGGAAGGCGCTTGGAGCTCGCAGAAGAAGTATTCTCTTCCAGTTTCTTATTGAATCTTCAGCGATCTGTTTGTTGGGCGGGATCATCGCTCTTGGAATAGGGTTCGGCATTAGTTTGATAATAGATAAATTCTTGCTGCCCACAGCCATGCCGTTATCATGGGCATTGATTGCCCTTTTGATATCCGCAACGATAGGAATTGGATTTGGTATGTATCCCGCGGCAAAAGCCTCAAAATTAGATCCGATAGATGCTCTGAGGTACGAATGATAGAATACTTTAACAGCTTTATGATTGCAGTTGAAAGTCTTAGCAAACAAAAACTTCGCTCTGCTCTCACACTCGTAGGTATAGTAATTGGTGTTTCTTCTATTATTGGTATCATGACAACGATGGAAGCTATTCAGACATATATGGAAAATAGCTTATCCGTACTCGGATCTACAGTATTCCAGGTACAAAAAACACCGTTTATGAATGTAGGACCAAGTGATAGACATAAATATCAGAACCGGAAAGACATAAAAATAGAACATGCTGACGCAATAAGAGATAGGGCGAAAAAAGTTGCTAATGTGGGTGCAGAAGATTGGACATATGGTAGGGTAATTCGATATAAGAAAAAATCTACAGAGCCTGTATACTTAGTATCCGGAGCCACACCTGAATGGTCGCCAAATAACGGTTATTATGTGGATGTTGGAAGATTCTTGACACAATTAGATGTTGATTATTCAAGATTCGTTATGGTTATCGGGATTGAAGTTGTTGAAGACTTGTTCCCATTTATATATCCCATTGGTGAGACTGTGAAGTTTGAAGGTAGGAACTTTGAAGTAGTAGGAATTATCGAAGAACAAGGTAGTGAAATGGGACAATCGAGAAACAATATGCTGGTTATTCCGATCACTGTTTATCAGAAGATATATGGAAAAGAAGGATCGATAAATATTACTATCTCCGCAAAGTCGTCCGAACTATTGAACGGCGCTATTGATGAGATAATAACGATTATGCGAGCGGTACGTAAAGTTGCTCCGGGGGAAGATAACGATTTTGAAATCTTCAACAGCGAGAGCTTGATCGCTTTCTGGAACGATATGTCGCGGAATTTTAAAATAGGTTCAATTTTAATCAGTTTCATTTCCTTGATGGTAGCAGGTATTGGGATTATGAATATTATGATGGTTTCCGTGACAGAAAGAACGAAAGAAATAGGTATAAGAAAAGCTCTCGGCGCGAGAAAAAAACATATTCTTACACAATTTCTTATTGAAGCGGTATTGCTCAGTCTTACCGGTGGATTAATAGGGGTTATTCTCGGTGTGTTGCTCGGAAATGTTGTGGCAAGTTTGATGAACCTTAGCATTACAATCCCTTGGTTCTGGGTAGTTGTTGGGCTTATATTTTGCTCATTAGTGGGCATCGCGTCCGGTTTTTGGCCCGCATTGAAAGCTTCAAGGCTCGATCCTATCGAATCTTTAAGATTCGAGTAATATTACTTTTATCTGTTAAATTTTTCAATTTTACGATAGTTGGTATTAAATTTGCACTTGACTGTCGAACTACCTTCCGTTAAATTCAATATTATTAATAAATGGAAAAAGTTTGAGTATAACAAGCGCCGATATAGACAAAATTGTAAATCTTGCAAAACTTGATCTCAGTAAAGCTGAACGCGAAAAATTCGCCTCTCAGCTGAGTGACATAGTTTCATATATAGAAAAATTAAACCAACTGAATACTGATGATGTGAAACCACTTGCACATGTGAATAACCTGACCAATGTTTTTAGAGAGGATAAAGCAAGACCATCAATGGAAAAACAAGATGTCTTCAAGAACTCACCACATCATGATGATGAATTCTTCCTCGTCCCGAAGGTAATTAAAACATAAGATGGAAGACATGTGATGAGATCAATCGGCGTCATTCCGGCACGGTTTGCTTCCACAAGACTTCCAGGCAAGCCGCTACTTCTGATCGACAATAAGCCGATAATCCAGCACGTTTGGGAGCGGGTAAGTCAATGTTCAAAGCTTGATGAGCTGATCGTAGCGACTGATGATGACCGTATCTTTGATAAGGTGATCGAATTCGGCGGGAAAGCCGTTCTTACTTCTTCCGAACTAAAAAGCGGTTCCGACAGAGCAGCTGAGGCGGTAAAGGAAATGACTGCTGATATAGTGATAAACATTCAAGGCGATGAACCTTTCATCGAACCGGCGTTAATAGATAATTTGGCTGAGATGTTCACTGATGGCGATACGGTTATGGCGACTGCCGTTAGATTCTCTGATGAAAACGACGATCTCCAGGATCCTAATATTGTAAAGGTCACGCGGGATGAGAATTGGAACGCAATCTCGTTCAGCCGAGAAATGATAGCGAGCGGAGCAGATTCTTCGGTCCCCGAACAGCTGATTCACATAGGTATTTATGGATACAGCTCCGATTTTTTAATAAAATTCAAGGAGTTAGAACAGACTCCATTGGAATTGACAGAACGACTCGAACAGATGAGAGCGATCGAGCATGGCTTTAAGATCAAGCTTCTCCAAACGACCTATCACTCTTTTTCTGTGGATACGGAAGAGGACCTGATCAAAGCGAATGATCTTGTAAAAAATTTAAAGGGTAAGGAAATAGAAATATTTTGAGCATGGATACAAAATATATATTTTTCACGGGAGGTGTTATTTCAGGGTTGGGCAAAGGGATTGCCGCCGCCTCAGTCGGCGCTCTACTTAAAGCGAGGGGATATTCCGTAACTATACAAAAATTCGATCCTTATATAAATATCGATCCGGGCACGATGTCTCCGTTTCAGCATGGCGAGGTCTATGTTACGGAAGATGGTTCCGAAGCCGATCTTGATCTCGGTCACTACGAACGGTTTATACATACGGATATGACAAAGCGAAATAATCTTACCACGGGTCAGGTGTACCACAGCGTCATCACAAAAGAGCGAAGAGGCGACTATCTTGGAGCAACGGTTCAGGTCATTCCACACATCACCAATGAAATAAAAGATGCGATCAGGAATGTTTCGACGAACAGCAAAAAATTCGATATCGTGATAACAGAGGTGGGAGGTACTGTCGGAGATATAGAAAGCCTGCCGTTTTTAGAAGCGATACGTCAATTTTGCTTGGAAGAACCGAGAGAGAACAGGCTGATATTTCATCTTACTCTTGTACCGTACATTAAAAGCTCGGGCGAAGCAAAAACAAAGCCGACACAGCATTCGGTCATGAGATTAAGAGAAATAGGTTTACAACCCGATGTGCTTCTTTGTCGAACATCTAAGAGACTGGACATAGAAACTATCAATAAACTTTCTCTGTTTTGCAACGTAACGCCCGAATCAGTAATTGAGGCTCGGGATGTAAAGAGCATATACGAAGTTCCTCTCATGTTCCATAAATTCGGTGTGAGTGAGCTTATTCAGGATAAACTTGCACTTCCTGAAACAACCGATGACTTTTCAGATTGGAAAGAATATGTTAGAAAGATAAAACATCCAAAGGGCAAGATCACGGTTGCGTTGTGCGGTAAGTACAACAAACTTGTGGATTCGTATAAGAGTATCCTTGAGTCATTCGTACACGCCGGTGTAGACAATTCTGTAAAGGTCGATGTAAAATGGGTTGATACTGAGGAATTAGCCGGAAATGAAAAAGAAATGCTCGGAAATGTGGATGGAATACTTATACCTCCCGGATTCGGTAAACGAGGTGTCGAAGGTAAAATTCTTGCGGCAAGATACGCGCGAATTAATAAAATCCCCTTTCTCGGCATCTGTCTCGGAATGCAATGTTCGGTCATAGAATTTTCAAGGAACATATGCGGAATCAAGGATGCCAACAGCAGCGAATTCGATTCCGAAACTCGCGCTCCGATCATCGACTTCATGGAAAGCCAGAGGAAAATACGAAAAAAGGGCGGAACTATGCGGCTTGGAGCATATCCATGCACTCTCAAGAGCGGAACAAAAGCTGCAAAAGCTTATGGGAAATCAGAGATAAGCGAACGACATCGTCATAGATATGAATTCAACAACAAATATAAATCAAGACTTCAGAAGCGTGGAATGATCTTTTCAGGCATTAACGAACGGGATAATCTGGCGGAGATCATCGAACTGAAAAATCATCCTTGGTTTGTGGGAACTCAATTCCATCCGGAATTAAAATCACGCGTGTTCGAAACCCATCCGCTTTTTAGGGATTTCATCGGCGCTTCAAAAAAATATAGAGCCCGCAAAGAAAATAGAGTTAGTAAGAAAGCCTGATGACGAAGATAATTGATATTGACGGGATGAAAATCGGCGGTGGAGGTGATTTGCTGCTGATCGCCGGTCCCTGCGTTATAGAGTCCGAAGAAATCGCGTTTTCAACCGCTGAAAAATTAAAAGAATTATCAGACAAATTGGGATTACCTATAGTTTATAAATCATCTTATTTAAAGGATAATCGTTCTTCTTCCAAGAGTTTTCAGGGGTTAGGTCTCAAAGAGGGCTTGCGAATACTTTCTGAAGTTAAAAAACGATACGGACTTCCGATCTTGTCGGATGTGCATAGTATCGAACAAGTTGCCGCAGCAGCCGATGTTCTGGATATAGTCCAAATTCCGGCATATCTTTGTATGCAGACGGAATTGACGATTGAAATTGCGAGAAGGGCGAAGGTAGTGAACGTTAAAAAAGGACAATTCATTGCGCCAGAGAATATAAAGAATGTGATAAAAAAAATTGAGGAAGAAGGAAACAGCAATATAATCCTCACTGAAAGAGGTGTCTCGTTCGGTTATCAAAATTTAGTCGTAGATATGCGTTCATTTCAGATCATGAGGAAACATGGATATCCGGTAATATTCGACGTTACTCATTCTGTTCGTGTGTATGGCATCCCTTCCAAAGATCCCAAAGGCGGAACTCCGGAATTTATTCCTACTCTAGGCCGGGCGGGAGTGGCTGCCGGAGTGGATGGAGTTTTCATCGAGACGCATCCAAACCCGCCTGAGGCGCTTTGCGATGCTTCAAGCCAGTGGAAGCTCGATGAAATGGGCGCTTTGATATCTCAACTGCAGTCAATTCATGCAGCGGCAAAGGAGTACAGCGCGTAATGGTCAGACCGGAACAACAAGAATCTCTGCGCAAAATAAAGGTCATTATTTCAGATGTAGATGGAGTAATGACAGACGGCGGTATAATTCTCGGCGCCGGTGGGCAGGAATTCAAACGATACGACGTTAAAGACGGGATGGGCATTACGATGGCACGAAAAGCAGGATTGAAAGTCTGTATTATCACAGGCAGGAAATCTGAATCTGTAGCCATTCGAGCGGAAGAATTAAAATTTGACGGCGTTTATCAAGGATATTTTAATAAAGTTGAAGCTTATCAAGTTATGAAAAAAGAGTTCGGATTAGATGACGAAAACTTTCTTCATTTGGGAGATGATATCCTCGACATTCCATTATTCGAGATAGTCGGTTTTAGTATTTCTCCAGCAGACGGGATAAAACAGGTTACGGCTGTAGTCGATCATGTGACAACAGCTCCGGGAGGAAGAGGGGTCTTACGGGAGACCGTGGAACTCGTATTGGAAGCGCAGGGCAAACTTGACGATGTAATAAAGGAACTCACTACTTTCAGTTGAAAAATTATGACGCCTGAACTCACTATACAGAAAGCGAAAGAGGTTATAAGGGTAGAAGCCGACGCAATTGCAGCGCTCTCGAGCCGGATTGACGGTAATTTTGTTGACGCAGTCGAGCTTTTGTTCGAATGCAAAGGAAGAGTGATAGTAACGGGAGTAGGGAAGAGCGGTCTCGTTGCAAGAAAGATAGCGGCAACATTGGCGAGTACCGGAACTTCAGCCTTCTTCATTCATGCTGCCGAGGGATTGCACGGGGACTTGGGAGTCGTGCGTGAGGAAGATGTTATATTGATAATCACGAAGAGTGGAGAAACATCCGAGATATCCGCATTGATACCGCAACTCAGGAACATAGGAGTGAAACTTATAACGATCACAGGCACGCTCGATACATCGCTGACAAGGGTATCAGATATCGTTTTAGATGCGAGCGTGAAAGAGGAAGCATGTCCGCATGACCTTGCTCCCACAGCCAGCAGCACGGCTGCATTGGTAATGGGGGATGCTCTTGCAGTGGCGCTTTTGGAGAGAAGAGGATTCACGATGGAAGATTTCGCCTCAATTCATCCGGGCGGTAATCTCGGCAAGAAGCTGTTGACGCGAATAGAAGACCTGATGTACACCGGGGATCATCTTCCGATAATGCAAGAGGACTCTCTATTCAAAGATGTAATTCTCGAGATGAACCGCAAACGTTTCGGTGCTGTTTGTATAGTTGATGATAAAGGAAAATTAAAAGGGATCATCACGGAGGGTGACCTTCGGAGGGAGATTGAAAAAGGAGAAGCTATCCTCCAATCAAAGGCATCAGAATCAATGTCGACAGAACCTAAAGTCGTTTCGGTTCAAACTTTAGCTGTGGACGCGCTTGCTCTGCTTGAAGAGTTTAATATACTCCAGCTGATAATGGTCGATGAAGATGGAAAGCCGATAGGGATGATCCATTTACATGATCTCCTTGATGCAGGAATAAAATAGATGCTTCATTCAAAGCATATATATCTGATCTCTCTGCTGCTGTCACTACTGCTGATATCGAGTTGCAGTAAACGAGAAGATCAAAATGATATGATAATTTCAGATACGGAAATGTTACCTGAACAGGAATCCTGGAATTCGACGATAACTTTAACTTCAAACGGGAAAATAATAGCTTTGGTGCATTCAGGGCATATGTCTCAATTCAGCAATAAAAAACTGATATTATTAGATGATAAAATAGAAATAGATTTTTATGATTCCGAAGAAAATCACACTTCGCATCTAACGGCGGAGTCCGGAGAAATAAATGAAAGGTTAAAAAATCTGAAAGCAATCGGAAACGTGATCGTTGTTTCCGACAGCGGAGAAACGCTCTTTACGGAAGAATTACTCTGGAACAATAAATTGCAAAAAATTATCTCTGAAGTAAACGTGATGATAACAGTAGAGGGAGATACTTTATACGGCGTCGGATTTGAATCGGATGCAGGATTGGACAACTGGACCATCAAGGAACCGAGGGGCAGAACTTCGAGACTGGTGGATATAGATGAGTAAATTTACTTTTTCTAAAACCCTTGGAGTTCAAGGTCTGCGTAAACGTTACGGTAAAAAAGTTGTGGTAAACGGGATAAGTTTGGATGTGCACAAGGGGGAGATTGTCGGTCTGCTTGGACCTAACGGCGCCGGCAAAACAACGACATTTTACATGATCACTGGGATGATACGACCTAACGGCGGACAAGTTTATCTCGAAAAACAGAACATTACTTCGATGCCGATGTATAAGAGAGCGCGGTTGGGAATAGGTTATCTATCTCAGGAACCATCTGTCTTTAGGAGATTGACAGTTGAAGATAATTTGAAATTGATCCTCCAGACAATGAATCTTTCAAGGAAAGAAGTGTCGCTCCGCATCGATAAATACCTCAATGATATGTCTATCACGCATATTAGAAAAAGAAAGGGTTATCAGCTTTCAGGAGGTGAACGTAGAAGAACTGAAATATGCAGAGCTCTGCTGACTGAACCGGATTTCATGCTGTTGGATGAGCCGTTTTCGGGTATCGATCCGATCGCTGTTGAAGAAATTCAAAATATCGTTATTGATCTTAAGAAAAGAGGCATAGGAGTACTAATCACAGACCACAACGTGCATGAAACCTTGTCGATCACCGATAGAGCGTATCTGCTGTTCGAAGGAAAAATATTCATCGAGGGTACGAGTGAGTATCTTACCAACGACCCGGATGCGAGAAAGCTGTATTTCGGAGATAAATTCAGGTTGGATAGGTACTAATGTTAGAGCTCAGGCAAACACAGGGACTACGGTTAGTACAATCTCCTCAGCAAATCCTTCTATCGAGTTTACTGCAGTTACAGGTTCAGGCATTGGAATTGAGAATACATAACGAGCTCGAGATGAATCCCTTGCTTGAAATGGATGAATTGACTGACGTAGAGCTCGAAGAAGTCGAAGAAACAGATGACGGTGAAGAGTTTGAATTAGAGGATTTTTTTGATAATGATGACAACTATGAACACAAAGCACAACGTGATAACTCTCTCGAAGAACGTGATATGCCTCAGGTTGCCCGAACAACATTCAAGGAATTTCTTTTAGATCAGCTTCATCAGCTTGACTTGAGCAAGGATGAAAGGAGAATCGGTGAAGAGATCATTTGGAATATCGAATCGAATGGATACTTAACCGCAACTTTAGAGTCGATCGCGGAGTTGACCGAAACGGATGTCTCCGTTTGTAGAAAAGTTCAAGCGAAAATATTAAAATTGAATCCCCCAGGTATCGGGGCGCTGACACTTCGGGAATGCTTGCTCGCTCAAATGGAAGAAAACGAAAAAAACGGACTTACGTATCTGATACTTAAGGATTATTTCGATCATTTTGCAAATAAACGATTCGAGAAAATTATAAGTGAGCTTGACATCAGAATGGAAGACATCGTGAAAGTGAATGAGGAGATAGCAAAACTTAATCCGAAACCGGGACTGAGTTTTGCCGATCAAAAGTTGAATTATGTAATTCCTGATTTCACGGTGGAAAACAACAACGGAAACTTAACGGTGGTTCTCAACGACTTTTCATTACCCGAATTAAAGATAAGCGAACAGTATAAGACGATGGCTGAGGATAAGAAAAATGTGGATAAGGAGACCCGGAACTATTTGAAGAAAAAATTAGAGTCTGCCCGCTGGCTTATTGCATCAATATATCAACGAAAACTGACTATGTTGAAGGTTATGGAAGCGATAGTAGGAAGGCAGATGAAATGGTTTGAATTAGGACCCGGTCATCTGATGCCGATGATACAAAAGGATATTGCGGTAGATATAAAGATGGACCACTCTACTGTCAGCAGGGCGACTGATGGTAAATATGTCCAAACGGATAACGGAGTTTTCCCTCTAAAGTATTTCTTTAGTGAAGGACTCGAACGAAGCGACGGTGAGGTTGTTTCAACAAGCAACATAAAAATACGTCTGAAGGAGTTGATAGAAAATGAACCAAACAGTAAACCGTTAAGCGATGATAAATTAACCAAAATGCTTATGAGCGAAGGATTTAATGTAGCCCGTAGAACAGTGGCTAAATACAGAGAATACATGAAGATACCTGTTGCTCGTTTAAGAAGAAAAATAGGAGATTAATTAAAATGGAATATAAAAAAGTGATAATAGGGGGAGAGGAATTTATGATTCCAAAGCTGGCAACAGTCGGCAACTCCGTTCTTATTATAGGAATCGTGGCAGTGGCTTTGATCTGGTCCTCTTTCTACAGTGTAGGACCGGATGAGGTGGGTGTAATTCTTAGGTTTGGAAAGTATGTGAGAACTACAGAGAGTGGACTACATATGAAATTACCATTCGGAGTAGAACAAGTGAAGAAACCGAAAATAAGAAAAAGGTTCACTCAGGAATTCGGTTTCAGAACTCTGAAAGCCGGAGTGCAATCCACTATTACTAAATCAGGATACGGTAATGAATCTCTGATGTTGACAGGTGACCTGAATAGCGCTGTAGTTACCTGGATAGTGCAATATCAGATCAAAGATCCGATGGATTTTCTCTTTAATGTCCGTAAGGTCGAGGGAACAATAAGGGATATTTCCGAAGTTGCGATGCGACAGACAGTCGGCGACCGTAGTGTTGATGAAATCTTAACATTCGGACGAGGTGAGATAAACCAGGAAGTTCAGGTTATCATGCAGGAAATCCTCGATTCATACGGTCTTGGCGTTCAGATCGTATTAGTAAATCTTCAGGACGTCGATCCGCCTCCGAGTGTAAAACCTGCGTTTGATGAAGTGAATGCCGCTACGCAGGATATGGACAGGCTAATCCAGGAAGCGAGAAGAGAATTTAATGAGTCGGTTCCGAGGGCGAAGGGTCGAGCCGAGCAACAAGTAAGGCAAGCGGAAGCGTATGCGGTCGAACGCATCAATCTTGCAGAGGGTGAAGCTAGCCGATTTATTTCTCTTCACAATGAATACAGAAAGGCGAAAAGAGTTACAAAGCGAAGGATGTATCTCGAAACACTCGCAGAAGTTCTTCCGAAAATAGCAAATAAATGGATCATAGAAGGCGGCGATAGCGGTATCTTAAAACTTCTTGATCTAAATATGAAAAAAGGAGTGAAATAATGAAGAGGAGCATATTAATAATAATTATAGTTGCGGCGGGTATTGTTGCGTCTTCCTCAACATTTGTACTCAATCAAACTCAACAAGCTGTTATCGTACAGTTCGGTAAACCGGTAAGGTCAATCCCTTGTTTTCAACAAACGTAAATTTCAGAAACGTCCCGATAATATCAAAA
>SORT01000040.1 GCA_004402895.1 Fidelibacterota bacterium MT.SAG.3
AATCTGTAAGCCTCCTCGGTTAGAAGTTCATCTCTAATCCATTTCCACATCTTCCTGTTTAGTGTACGCGCTCCCGTGATCTTCCTTTTTTTCGGTGAAAGACGCCTCAAATATTCCATAAAATGCCCTATAGTAAGATTTCCACCATTCCAGGAGACAATTGTATCATCCAATTTATCAGTGAAATTCACTGTTATATTTCTCAATTCGGGATCGGAAAGTGTGCCTTCAATTTCTGTTATAATCTTCCCCCTGCGTGACATTACTTCTCCCATATAACCCGCTATTGCCGCAAAGGAATCTTTATCAATAATAGGCGCTTTTTCACTCATTAACTCGTTAACATACTTCTTTGATTGTTTACTCGCCTTTCGTTTATGAACGTCTTTTTGCAAACTCGGATATCTTTCTCTGAATCCGTCTTCCGTTATAAATATCTCCTGCTGTCTCTCTTCAACTTTTATAAGATGCCATCCAAACTCTGTTCGGACCGGTTCAGACATTTCACCGGGTGCAAGTTCCCACGCTGCTTCTTCAAACGAAGCGTTCCATTCCCCCCACTCTAACCAGCCCAGATCGCCTCCATTGGAAGACAAAATAGGATCGCTGAACAGCTCTTTTGCTATCGATTCAAAACTTTCGCCCGATTTCAGCCGGTTTTGTATCTCCTTGATTTCGTTTTCATCCTTAGAAAACAGATGCCTGACTTTTATCTTTTGATTCTGACGTAAATATTCCATCCGTAGGTCAGTCTCGGATATGGAAATAGCTGAATCTACCTTCTCTTCATAAAGCTGCCACATCGTCTCTTCATCTAATTGACGCTTCCGCAATTTCTCAAATTTTTCCGTCTTATTCAAGCCGCTATTCCTTGCTTCGGCAACAACTATTTCGAGTTCGATAAGCATATTGAGAATATCGCGCGGGTCATCATATTTTTTAATGGCTGCGCCCACATTTAATACGCGGCGGACAGGCACGTTACGTGCCTCTTCGTAAAAATCTTCAACTGTGATAGGTTTTCCGTTTACGGTGGCAATTATCGGTGAATCAGGAACACTCTTGCTACAGCTAAAAAAGGAAATAGTGAAGAGGGAGAAAAAAACAAAACTTTTATAATGGTTCATCTCAGAAGGGTCATCTTTTTTTAAATAACTTCATTTTCTGTTATGAGAACGGAAACATAGATCCCGCTGGATGCAAAATTACCTAAACCATTTTTTCCATCCCACTGTTTTTCAACTATCCCGCTCATCTGTTCATTTTCTATCAAACGAACTACTTCTCTTCCGAGCATGTCGTATATTATCAAACTAACCTCCTCTACATTTGGCAGCTCAAAGCGGATCACCGTTAAAGCATTGAATGGATTTGGAAAGTTTTGGTGCAGATATGTCATATTCGGGTGTGGATCATCAGCTTCCAATAGAAAATCACGAAGATGTCTCACCACAAAGAGACTAATCCATTTCTCCTGAAACCCGAATGCGCTTACAGCGCCTGATTGCGCCCCTCCATGACCGGCATCAAGAGCAAATGAATAACCGATTAGATCAGGATTTTGTGAATATAGCTGGGTTGGTAAGAATAGCAGAAAAAGAACAAATTTTATTTTCATTTAACAGGTACCTTTATAGTTCTTATCTCCCCTAAAAGATCGGTATCGTATATGATCCTATTACCCTTTGGGTAGAATGAAGGTCTCATCTCATGTACATCTTGTGTCTTGGTTAACTGAAGTTTATCCGTCCCGTCAAAATTGATAAGATAAAGATCAGAAGAAATTACGCTGTGCCCGTCATCCAAAGTGATCTGATAAACGATCTTTTTCCCATCAGGAGACCATCCGGGATTACCTCCCCTGCCGAGATCATGCAATTGAAAGGTATTCAATTCATAAACCTGTAAATTTCCACCCAAAATTTCGAAAGCCAGCATCCTTCCATCAGGTGACAGAGCAGGATCAAAATATTGAACACCCAATACAGGGTCGATGATATCAGTACTCTTCTTTCCGGGTGATTCCAAATATATTTTTTCTGAATCGGTATAAACAATCGTTTGGTTTTTCTTGTTGCTTTGCACATTCAGACCGCTGCGCAGATAGGTTATTTTGCCGCCGCTTCGAAGGTAAAGTTTATCGTTGTCTATCCAGCGAACATCTTCGAACTTTCTCATCGGAATACTGATCGACGATACATTCCGCGTGTACGTCTCTCCGATCTTTAATTCCTGCTTCCCATCAGTGTTTTCCCTGTAGAGGATCCATTTAGAATCCGGAGACCAACGTTTTATGTATCCTGCGCCTCGAACAGAAGAAAATTGGCGGAGATTATATCCGTCGGTTCTAATTGTCCATAAACCCGTATACCCTTTTGAAGTGATGGCAACATACATTCCGTCAGGAGAAATTTCCGGAGCTATAAAAGCTATCTCCTCACCTTTTAGGAGAACCTTTTGAGCCAGAACTCCGTTTCCCGATATAAGAAAGCTTGCTACGAGAATTAAATGTTGAATTCGATCATTCATATAATAAATATTTCATCCTCATTTCTAAAAATTCGTTTACTCCATCCGAGTAGTTCTCTATTATATTTGCAAGCGGTACTCCGTTATCCACGCTATTTCTAAGCTTATCTGAGCCGTATAACCTGTCAACAGTGCCGCTCCATTCAAAATTCTCAGGAAATAATCGATGTAGAGTGTAAACTAAACTTATTCCTGTTTTTACCGGTTCTAAGAGTTCTCGGCGAATAATTCGAACTTGAACTCCACCGATCAGTTCATCTTTATATTTAGGATTCGGAACAGATGGAAGAATCGCTTTAGGAGTAAATTCGATCGCTTCGAACACCACCCCTTCCAAATGTAAACTGTTCATCTCTTTAGCAAGCAATTCAGCGTCCACCCACGGAGCGCCTATCTTTTCAAAAGGATATTCAGTTCCTCTTCCTTCAGATAGATTCGTCCCTTCGATAAAACATGTTCCCGGATAGAGTGTAGCGGTCGAGAGCGTTCTCATTGAAGGCGATGGATTTATCCAAGGCAGATTCGTCTGGTCAAACCAAAGTTCCCGCCTCCATCCTTCCATGCGGACTATCTCCAAATCCAATTTTTCCGCGCCTTTAATCCATCCTTCACCTTTATACATCAGCGCTAATTCTCCGACGGTCATACCATGCCTTACCGGCAGTTTATACTTTCCGACAAAACTTTCAAACCCTTCTTCAAGCATCGGTCCCTCGACTCTGTTACCGGTAATCGGATTTGGGCGGTCAAGAACAACGAATTTTTTATCGTTCAATGCCGCCACTTCCATTGCCAATGCCATTGTGTAAATATAAGTATAAAAACGGGCTCCCACATCTTGAATGTCAAATACAAATACATCAAGCGAGTCTATCATATCTTCAGTCGGTCGCCTTGTTTTACCATACAGGCTGAAAATAGTGACTCCGCTTGCGGGATCAACAGCGCTGTCAACAGCTTTTCCGTCAGGTTCGATACCTCGCACTCCATGTTCAGGTCCGAAAATAGCCGTCAGATTCACATTTTCCGCATTATGCAAAGCATCAACGATGTGTAAACCGTTCTTTGTCATTCCTGTATGATTGGTGATAACTCCCACTCTCTTCCCTTGCAAAAGTTCAAATTCATCTCGCACCAGGATGTCAATTCCCGTCGCAACGTCTATTGGATCAGAAATTGGGATCACTCCGGCTGCCTCGGCTTCTTTCATTTGCTCTTCATGGATTCCCATTTTATCAACAGGATTATATACAGAGCTTTTATCTGTGCCGGTTTTTCCTCCACATCCGGAAAATATGATAATAAAGGATATAAATAAAAAATTTCTCATATTACAGTTCACTTTATCTTTAACACTTTTTGCACCTGCACAATAAATTTTTCTCGGTTCATTTTCAACAATTATGCTTCAGACATGGATTTATAATTCAAGAGTCTAATCCCTAATCTTAATTAGGGCTTTCTTCAAGCGATGAATTCCTTCTATAATTATTGGCATAGATGTAGCATAAGAGATCCGGATATTTTTGTCACAACCGAATGCCGCCCCGGGAACTACAACTAATTTGAACTGATCCATCAAAAATTCAGAAAATTCGACGGAATTGTCAATTGTTTTTCCATTTTGATTAAAACCATAATAGCCGCTGACATCCGGAAACACGAATAAAGCGCCATCGGGCTTGTGGAGGAAAATATCCGGAATTTGGGACAGTTCGGAATAGACGAAATCCCGGCGTTTTTTGTACTCTTCTCTCATTTCAATCACAATGGATTGGTCACCATTAATTGCATCAATTGACGCTTTTTGAGCGATCGAGTTAGGGCAGGAAGTAGTCTGAGCCTGAACTTGAACCATCTTTTTAATAAGCTGTTGGGGGCCGGCAGCATAGCCTAATCGCCACCCCGTCATGGAATAGGTCTTCGACATTGAATTTATGGTCAGCTTATTGCTGATATCGCCATCATAGGCGGTTATGCTTTTATATTTCCTGTCGAATACGATTTGCTCATAAGTCTCGTCTGAAATTATCAGGATATTATTATTGCTGCATAATTTAATCAAATCTCTAATAAAACTATCTTCCAACAGCGCACCGGTCGGATTTGAAGGTGAGTTGAGAATTATAGCAACCGTTTTATTTGTCACATAACTTTCAATCTTTTCAACTGATCGGGAGTAACCGGATTCAGGATCAAGCGGCACGAATACGGATGTAGCTCCTGTTAATTTTATTATCTCCGGATAAGCCACCCAGTAAGGCACAAGCACAATTACCTCATCTCCTTCTTCCAAAGTAGCCATTAAGGCATTGAAAACAGCCTGTTTTGCGCCTGCGGTTATTATCACCTCCTCACGAGAGTAAGAAATTCCATTGTCACGCTTGAATTTTGTGATAACAGCATCTTTTAATTCCGGTATTCCGTCAAAGTTTGTGTATTTTGTAAAACCCTCTTTCATAGCTGTAACAGCATATTCTATAATTAACTCCGGTGTTGGGAAATCGGGTTCTCCTATACTGAGATCTATGACATCAACCCCCTGATCTTTTAATTCTCCTGCCTTAATCATCATCTCCGTTGTTACCGATGGAATAATATTTCTGAGCCTCTTCGCTGTTTTAATCATGATATCCTTTTGGAATGTACATTTAACATTTCCAATTTTTATGATAGTGTTGAAATAGAATTAATGCACTAATTATCTCGTTGTATGAAGATTGCTATTATTGGAAGAAGCTAGGTTGTTTTTAAACACATTTTTACTTAGATTTGTAATAATATATTTGAAACATTACTTTACAGAGGATTTATATTGAAAAAGAAGGTTACCGTACTTGGTGCGACAGGCATGATCGGACAGACCATAATTAAGCTGCTTGAAGATCATCCGTGGTTTTCCATTGAGACACTCGTTGCTTCTAAAAGTTCCTCCGGAGGAAAATATTCCGAAAAATGCCGGTGGATTTTATCTGATCCAATGCCAGAAAGCGTCAAGGACATGGTGATCGTTGACGTAGATACTGCTCTCGATACCCACATCCTTTTCTCTGCCCTCGATTCATCGGTAGCAGATGAAATCGAAATTGACTACAGACAAAAAGGTCACATTATAGTGAGTAATGCCTCAAATCACAGGATGGACAGTGATGTACCTCTCATCATACCTGAAGTTAATCCCGATCATTTGCAATTGATAGACAATGAAAATAATGGCGGATGGGAAATCACCAATCCTAATTGTTCTGCTGTAGTGATTTCACTTGCACTCGCTCCAATCTTTATTGAATATGGCATTCAACAGGTTTTTGTGGTGACGATGCAGTCTTCATCCGGAGCCGGTTATCCAGGTGTACCGTTTTTTGACTTGCATGGCAATGTCTTACCGTACATTGAAGGAGAAGAACCAAAAATAGAAAAAGAGATAACTAAAATACTCGGCAGCATTGAGAATAAGAGAATAGTTAATCATAGTTGTGAGGTGAGCGTTCAAACTAATCGCGTGGCGGTGCTATATGGTCACATGGTATCTTTATTTGTCACTACAAAATCTGCGGTAAATGTCGAGAGGATAAAAGATCTGCTAAGTAATTTTTCAGGAATTCCGCAGGAAAGAAATCTTCCTATTGCTCCAAAACATCCTATATATCTGGGTGAAAACGAATACCGACCCCAACCAAGACTTGACGTAGATCGGGAAAACGGGATGGCAATCACTGTCGGGAGAGTCAAAAAAGTTAACGAAAATACTTTGCATATGGTAGCTTTAGGTCATAACACAATAAGAGGAGGCGCAGGAGCAGCCATTCTGAATGCCGAACTATTGCACTCGGAAGGAATGATCTAATAAAATGATAGTGATGAAATTTGGAGGAGCGGCACTTCAAAATCCCGGATCCATTAAAAAGGTTATATCTGTGATTAAAACCTCTCTTAAGGAAGATCCTTTAGTAGTAGTATCAGCATTTGGAAAATCCACACGAATGCTGGAGGGACTGTTTGAATTGTGCTCACAAGGGAATTTCGAAGAGAGTTACGAGATAATCGATAACAGTTTTCTTCCACTCTCTCTTTCATTATTTGAAGGATATATGAACCCAAAATATGAAGCGGATTGTCGAAAAGAAGTGATTAAACAAATCGAAGATCTTAAAAGCTATATCAACTCCTCTAACAGGAAATGGGATTTAGTTGATAGGGATCACATTTTGTCGCGCGGAGAGCTTATAACGAGTAAGATCATTTATTATATCCTCAATAGTGAAGGTATAAAATCTGAATGGCTTGATGCTCGAGAAATGATAATTACTGACGAAAAACATCGATTCTCTCAACCTGAATTCAATAGCTCCGTCGAACTCGTGAATCAAAAAATCAACAGCTGCAAAAAAGACAATAAATTGCCGATAACGCAAGGCTTTATAGCTTCAACCCCATCAGGATTAGCCACAACTTTAGGTTACGAAGGTTCGGACCTAAGCGCAACATTCTTAGGCGCCTGCATTAACGCAAGTAGAGTTGAGTTGTATAAAACAGTCCCGGGTATCATGACAGCTGACCCTAATCTGGTGACTGACTCAAGATTGGTCAGACGGGTATCTTACAAATATATTGAAAAACTAACCTTTTTGGGCTCTAAAATTCTTCACAAGAACGCGATTAAACCTTCAATGGAAAAGGATATCCCTCTCTGGATAAATAATCTTTACGAGCCGGAAGAAACCGGCACACTAATAGGAGGCACTGCTTATGACGACCTCGGCTCGGAATTTTTCGTTGTGGGTCATTCGGATGGAATCCTATTCTCAAAACACGTTTCAGAGATAAACATTCTAGCTGAATCCGATAAAATAAGTTCAATTTTTGACGAATGGGATATTGCAAACGTTCCTATTGAAAATAAGATAGACCACATCCAGTGGTTCTTGCCGGATAAAGTCTCATCGTTGGAAGCTACTCACCGATTACGAGAGATTGATGAAATTACCTGGAATAAAAATGTTTCCATGATAGGAATAATATATAATTCTACATCCGGAAATGACCTAACACGAATGATCTCTAACATCATCAATGAGCATCAAGCAAAGGTCCTCGCCACTTCAACATCATCCGATATGATAATACTGGTGATTTCACGGAATCGATTCAAACAAGTATATCATGCAGTCCACCGTATGCTGTGCGAACATCCCGTTGCTGCTTAATGCTGATGGAGAGAAAGTGAATATCGGTCTGATAGGATTTGGAAGAATGGGGAAACTTACCTCTGAAGCTGCGGAAAAAAGAGGGCACAATGTTATAAAACACTTCAATTCGAATGATCCGTTAATTTCTGCCAGTCAAATTGAAAATATAGAATGCTTGATTGATTTTTCTGTTCCTGCTGCTGTACCTGCCGCTCTTTCCATCGCTGTTGAAGCAAAAGTAAATGTAGTGGTGGGAACTACAGGGTGGGACAGTAATATCCTCAATGACTTTCGCGATAGGTTAGAGAGCGCTCTCTTCTGTGCAGCTAATTTTTCAATCGGTGTCAATCTTTTCAGGTTGATATTAAAGCAAGCTACAAAACTGTTAGACGGCGCCGGAGGATACGATGTAATGGTAAAAGAAATCCATCATAAAACGAAACTTGACAGTCCGAGCGGAACAGCGCTAAATATTTCCGAAGATATAATATCCCAATCTTCTTCAAAGATAAAAATATTGACCGATTCCCCTCACGGTAAGGTTCCTGATGATACCTTGCAAATAATCTCAGAACGCGTAGGCGACGTGATCGGTGTTCATGAAATCTCGTTTGAATCTAAAGTAGACTCAATCTTATTCCGGCACCAAATGAAAGATAGGAATGCTTTCGCAGTCGGGGCATTAGCTGTTGCAGAATGGCTAAAAGGGAAATCGGGAATATTAGACTTTAATGACTATTTAATGGATGAGTTTGGAATTAGTAAAAACGACTGATGGATATTAAGAAACTATACGGCTCAATTGTTGCGTTAGTCACACCATTCGATGAGAATGGAGCAATAGACCTCTCGGCATTTGACCGGTTAATCGATTTTCATTTACAAAATGGAACCTCCTCGATACTTTTAGCCGGTACGACAGGAGAAGGTCCCACTATCACAAATGATGAGCTCAAAACGATGTTATCCCGAGCCCGATCTATAGCAGGAGATCAATATCCTTTGATCGTGGGAACGGGCACTAATTCAACTTTCTCAACGATCCAACGAACAAAGATAGCAGAAGATAGCGGCGCTGATTTTGCCCTGATCGTTGGACCATACTATAATAAGCCAACACAGGAAGGATTTTACAGGCATTATCAAGCTGTCAGCGAGGCAGTAGATATACCATTGATCATCTATAATGTGCCGGGCAGAACAGGGTCAAACATATTACCCGAAACCGTAATTCGCCTCTTTGAAATACCCAATATTGTAGGAATCAAAGAAGCTTCTGGTGATCTCAAGCAGATTCAAAATTTGTTCGACATCAAGTCTCAGAATGAATTTGTTCTATCGGGGGACGATGCGTTAACACTATCGATAATCGGAATGGGAGGAGTCGGCTTAATCTCCGTGGTTGCCAATGAAATGCCTGCCGATATGTCGGACATGGTAAAATACGCTCTAGTTGGAGAATTAGAATCAGCACGAAATCTGCATGAGAAAATGCTTCCTATGATGGAAGCTAATTTCACAGAGAGTAACCCTATCCCTGTTAAATATGCACTCTATAAAATGGGATTAATATCTGAAACATACCGACTTCCTATGGTCTCTTTAGAAAAACAGAACAAAGATAAAATGGATGATATTCTCAATTCGTTCGGGCTTATTAAAAGTGATGATTGAGCTCCAAGAAAAGATCGAACGGCTTACAAATTTAAATCCTTTAGATTATCCTGAAGATTCGATCGATACATTTCTCGAATTCAGGGATTTGCTGGGAAAAGGTAAGATCCGCTCCGCTGAATATATTGAGGGTGAATGGAAAGTCAATATCTGGGTAAAGAAAGGAATACTATTAGGATTTAACCTCGGCAAAATAGTTGACTATTCTGAAAACAAGAGTTTCCGTTATTTTGACAAAGATACCTACCCTTTAAAAAATTTATCAATTGACGACGGAATCCGCATTGTTCCCGGTGGAACTTCTATCAGAGAAGGCGCTTATGTAGCTAAGGGTGTCGTCATTATGCCCCCTGCATATGTAAATGTGGGGGCTTACGTTGATGAAGATACAATGATAGATTCTCATGCTCTTGTCGGATCATGCGCGCAGATTGGAAAGAACGTTCACATCAGCGCCGGCACTCAGATAGGAGGGGTTCTTGAGCCAGTTCGCTCACTGCCTGTTATAATTGAGGATCACGTTATTCTCGGTGGAAACTCAGGGGTGTACGAAGGTACCATTGTTCACTCCGGCGCCGTTATTGCCGCGGGTACAGTCCTGACTTCAGCTACACGAATCTACGATCTCGTAAATGAAAGAGTTATTTCACCGAATGATCAAGGTATTATTGAACTACCGAAAGACGCTGTCGTAGTTCCAGGAGTACGCAAAAAAGATGGAAAATTTGCGGAGAAACATAATATTTCAATTTATTCTCCCATAATCGTAAAGTATCGCGATGAGAAAACTAAGAGCAGCACAAACTTGGAAGATGTGGAAATGGATTAGAGATGAACTTCTAACCGAGGAGGCTTACAGATT
>SORT01000041.1 GCA_004402895.1 Fidelibacterota bacterium MT.SAG.3
GGTAACAGCATTAAGCGCTGTTTTAGAGATTCTATAAGCGAAATTTCCGCCTCCCCGAACGAACCGGCTATTTTCTGCCGAGCTATCTCATCCCCTTCCCCGTTGTAAAAGCTGATAGTATATCCCCCTTGAGATTCGCTTTGTCCAAAAACTTCTATCCCCTTATCTGATAAGAGAATCAAGTTTGAATCTGAACTGACAAATTCAATTGGAGAGACTTTGGAGAAAAAATATTTTATCGTTTTCCTTTTCCTTTCCAATAAAGTCTCCAGCATATATTCGGCTGCACCATCCTCAGGATACCGCGCTTCTTTGATAAGCAATTTCAGATGTTCTTCGGTTAAGGCAGATAATACTTTTGCTGCCCAATAATCGTCATCCCTCCGGCTGGAGCGAATAGGTTCATATGGCCAGGTTTCTTTCCATGTCTTGGGATTATAGAGTTCCGGTCAGACTAAGAGAGCATACAACAAAAAATATTTGAAACTTTTTCATATACGATAGAAAACGAATTAAACCTCTATTCTGATTTACTATCGGAAACTAATTCATCGAATCTTTTTCCCACGAACCGTATCAAGAAAATCCATGTTATTACAGCAAGTAGTACTGCAACGGAGAGCCATCTGACGCTTGAATATTCACTAAATAAAATCGTTACTCCGAGACTCAATAAAACTGCAATGGCTTTGGCAAACCGTTGAATAAACATATCTATAAACGCTTTTGCCTTATATTTTTCCTCCCGCGTGGTAGGAACATACAGAGTTTCCTTCGCAGATTGATTTATTGAATAGCTGAATCCGTTATCAGCCGTGTTCAGAAAGCTACCGACCCATAATATTGGGAATGCAATGAATCCGGCTGAACCGACCAATATCGCCATCGGTAAAAACATCAATGCGGCTGTCACTCCAAATCGTGTCATTACATAACTTGTGAGAAATAGCTGGACGAACATTGATACAACATTAGTAATCGAAAAGACGGTGGAAAACTGCCTGCCTATATCCGGACCGTCAAGATAATACTCTATCGTCGATGTAAACTGGAAATCCATCAGCGTTGAAACTATTTCGTAGAGACCGACTATCCCCGCGATAGCCATCAGGTATTTCGATTTAAATACTAATTTAGCGCCATCAAATGCCGGATTTGTTGTTGCCTTTTCTTTCTCTTTATCTTCTTTTGGTTCAGTGCTGTTATCGGAATTTGTCAAATTTTGCATTTCGCCGGCGTATTTGGCAAGCACAACTATGGCAATACCTATAACGACGCATACCCACATCCAATTAGAAAGGGACAATTCATCAACCCAAATTCTTACAAAGGTGGATCCGAATACTCCCCCTAACACCCCCCCTAATCCAATAACGCCATACAATCTTTTAGCAGAATCAGGTGAGACGCTGTCATTCATGAAAGCAAAAAAAGTTGCGACCATAAGTGTGGTGAACAGATCCCCGAAGAGATAGAAGGTCCATATTGTCACATCTCCGGCGCCGTTAATGATCATGCTGTAGACGATATACGAAATGATGAAAAATCCGGAAAAGATATATGTTAACATCTGTCTTCTATATTTATTCGCCAACCAGCTGAAGACTATAACGGCAAGAAACGCAACAAACATATTCAGTATCTTGGCAAGTAATTCAGCTTGTGATCCCCTCATGTGCCACGCGAGAATATCCACACCCGTTTGATCGTAAAATGTTATAAAGAGTGTTTTCTTCAGAGGTTTTAAAATCCAAAATGTCGTGATGACAAGGAAAAAGTAGCTGAACATCAAAATCGAAAGAGGAACCTCTTCTTTCCTGATATTAAAAATTGATTTGAACGGGTTTGCCATTCTGATTGTTTCCTTTATCTGAAGTAAACTTTTTGCAAATATAAAGTGTTCTTTGAATTTTTCTTAAGTCAACCGCGAAACCAAAGTATCTATAATAATAGAGATAATCTGTAACGCATACAACTATTTAATTATTTAGATAATTTTTGTTTTTCTGAAAAATTCTAATCTGAGAGAAGATCATCTCACAGAAATGCTTCGGAGGAACAGTTATTTCACTAATGTATTAGTACTTAGGCATCGAAGGATCTACCGTTTCAGACCAGGCAAGTGTTCCGCCATATAAATTCGCAACCCTGCTGAAACCGGATTTCTTCAGGAAATCGGTCACTGCGTATGATCGCTCACCCGATTTACAGTAAATTATCAAATCGCTGTGCATATCGAGTTCTGATAGGCGGGAGGGAATCTCCTGCATTGGAATATGGACACTTCCTTCTATCTGGCAAATTCTTGTTTCTATCTCTTCGCGTATATCAAGCAAAACGAGATTATCTCCCTCATCCATTCTCGCTTTAAGTTCGACAGGAGTAATTTGTCTTATTTCATCCGAATCTTCTTCCGCCTGAGGAGCTACTCCGCAAAAGTCTTCATAATCAATCAGCTCGGTCAATTCCGGATTGTCGCTGCACAGTTTGCAATCAGGGTTTTTCTTAATATTAAGTTTCCTGAAATCCATGCTCAAAGCATCTATCAATAAAAGCTTTCCTGAAAGACTTTCTCCTATTCCTACGATCAGTTTTATAGCTTCAGTCGCTTGAATCGTACCCACTATTCCCGGCAGGACTCCCAATACTCCGCCTTCGGCGCACGAAGGAACAAGTCCGGGCGGCGGTGGCTCGGAATAAAGACACCGATAGCAGGGACCTCCCTCATGATTGAATACCGAGACTTGACCGTCAAACCGGAAAATACTGCCGTAAACGTTTGGTTTTCCTTCCAGCACACATGCATCGTTTACGAGGTAGCGAGTCGGAAAATTATCCGTTCCATCCACTACAACATCATATTTGGATATTATCTCTCTCGCATTCTCTGAACTGAGTCGCTCCTGATATAGTTCTACATTTAACCGTGGGTTGAGGTCTTTCAATCTCTTTTCGGCAGCCTCCAATTTTGGAGTTCCGATATCCGACGTACCGTACAGTACCTGTCGTTGCAAGTTGGAATCCTCCACTACATCAAAATCTACTATTCCCATCCTGCCAATACCCGCGGCGGCAAGATATAATGATGAAGGACTTCCGAGTCCTCCGGCTCCAATTAAGAGCACCGAAGACGCTTTCAACTTTTGCTGTCCGTCTATGTTCACCTCCGGCATGATCAGATGACGGCTGTATCTCTTAATCTCCCAATTATCAAGAGTTACCGGAACTCCCCCCGCGATTGCGGGAATAATGGAGAGTTCGTCTCCTTCATTCAATTTTGAATCAAGACCATCACCGAACCGGACATCTTCGTCATTAAGATAAATATTCACAAAACTCCTGAGTTTTCCATCCTCATCATAAAGATGCCTTCCGAGTTCTTCATGCTTCTTCAGTAAAGATTGAAGAGCTGACGATACAGACGGCTCATTTATAGACACACTCACTGCGGCTTGGTTATCCGTGTACCTTCGCAGTGGAGAAGGTATTCTTATATCAACGTTCAATTTTTATTACTCCTCGTTATTAACTATCTCAACCGCCCTGAATTTACTCCTATCCTCTTCGAGTTCCCATGCCGTGACATCGGCAGGTTCTCCATCCATTATTGAATGAATGATATATGTGAAGCCGGGCATCGCCGCCAACCTGTCCGTTTCGGACGGCATCGCCGGGTGATTTGGATGGGAATGATACACTCCGACAAGGGTCAATCCGTTCTCATCCGCATACTTCTCAGCTTTCATATAATCTTCAGGGGATATCAGAAATCGTCTTGCCTTCTGATCAGGATGATTATTCTCGACAATATTAACATCTTCAACACTGACTTTATCATCTTCAAAACTGCCGAACAAAAATCCGCAGCACTCTTCAGGAAATGTCGCAAGAGCATGCTCCTGCATGCTTTTAGATGTATCGTTATTTAGCGTTAACATTGTCAACTCCAAAGCCCCGCGCTAAAATACCGCTCACCCAAATCCGGGAGCAGTGTCACGATATGACCCTCTCCTATTTTCTTTGCAGTTTCGCCGCATGCATATAGATACGCTCCAGATGATTGCCCTACAAAAAAACCTCGTGAAGCGAGCTTTTTGCAAATGAGTTTCGAGTCCTCGGCGGAGACGTCTATCTTTTCATCTACAATACTTGAGTCGAATATCTTTGGAATAATTGAATCCGGTTCGTCAAGCGGCTTAAGACCTTCTATACCCGGAAACGGCTCCGCGTTCACCATAACTATCTTTATTTCAGGATCAAATTCTTTCAATCTGCGGCCTATACCCGTAATGCTTCCGCCTGTTCCGACACCGGAGACGAAATGTGTTATCTTCTCTTTCGTTTGTTCGATGATCTCCTCGGCGGTACCATAATAATGAGCCTTCCAATTATTTTCATTTGAATACTGATCGATAAGAAAATATTTATCGGGATTCTCCTCGTATCTGCGATGCGCCTCTCGCAATGCTTCATCATATCCTTCAAGCGGATCGGTAATGATCACTGTAGCGCCGTGCGCCTTTATGCGCTCAAGCCGTTCCCTGCTCGCATTCCCCGGCACTACTATCTCCACTCCGATTCCAAGAATAGCGCCGATCATCGCATAGGCGATTCCCGCGTTTCCGGAAGAACTGTCAAGAATGATCTGTCCTTCCTTCAGTTCACCTGAAAGCATTGCCATAGCAAGCATTCTCAACACCGGTCTGTCTTTTAGCGAACCTCCGGGATTCAACCACTCGGCTTTCGCGCTGATCTTTACTCTCGGCTGCTCATTTGCGAAGAGATCTATCTCGACTAAATCCGTATTTCCTATCAACCTGAGAGCAGGGTATTTTGAGAAAAATTCCTCGGGTATGGTTTCAATTATTTCGTTCTTCGTTATCGTACTAATCATCTATGCTCAATCTTCTCTATAACATTCTTCCAATTACGACACTACTTGTCCTAATTCATAATATATAATATCATCGGCATTCAAATTCAAGTGAATAAAAAGTTTTCCCCTGATTACAAACTATGGGATTTACTTATCTCTCTCAGTGATAGCTTCGGGAGTCGCCGGATTGGGTTTATCTAATTTTATTCCAAGTTCGTCGGCAGCCCGGCTAAGAAGCTCCTTCTCTACCTTTCCTGATCTCGCAAGCTTACTTAGAACGGTGAAAACTATGAACTCGGCGCTCACCTCGAAATAATCCCGGAGTTTATCGCGCATATCGCTTCTTCCCCATCCATCTGTGCCGAGCGCAGTAATTCCGTTTTTTATCCACGGACCGAGCTGATTGGGCAGGCTCTTCATATAATCCGACGCTGCAATGACCGGACCATCTTCGCCTTCTAATACGTCTACTATATAAGGCGTTTTCTGCTCATCGACATGCAATATATTCCAACGATCTACTTCTATAGCGTCTTTATAAAGTTCATTATAACTCGTTACGCTCCATACATTGACTCCTATCTCGTATCTTCCGAACAGAGTTTCTTGCGCTCGGAGCGCTTCGTTGAGTATTGCGCCGCTTCCGAACAATTGCGCTATCGCCTCCCCTTTTTCGGCGGAACGGAGCTTATAAATTCCTCGACAAATCCCTTCTTCAACGCCTTCCGGCATTGCCATCATAGGATAATTTTCATTTTCAAGTGTCAGATAATACCACACATCTTTGAGATCGCTGTACATCTCCTTTATACCGTTGAGAACTATCACTGCCACCTCATAGGCAAATGCGGGATCATACGCCTTAATGTTAGGTATCGCCTGCGCATAAAGATGACTTTGTCCATCCTGATGCTGAAGTCCTTCGCCGGCAAGCGTGGTTCTACCCGCAGTTCCTCCGATAAGAAAGCCGTTTCCCATCATATCGCTGAACAGCCATGTTAAATCACCAACCCGCTGAAATCCGAACATCGAGTAAAAGATAAAGAACGGGATCATCGGAACGCCATGAGTGTAGCGCGAAGTACCCGCTGCGATGAATGAGGACATCGAACCCGCCTCAGTTATCCCCTCTTCAAGTATTTGACCTGTTTTTTCTTCACGGTAAAATAACAACATCTCCGAGTCGACCGGCTCATAATTCTGACCTACGCTTGAATAGATCCCAACCTTTCTGAAAAGTGACTCCATTCCGAATGTTCTTGCTTCATCCGGTACGATAGGTACTATATATTTCCCTATATTTTCATCATCAAGGAGCTGAGAGAACATCTTCATGAATACCATAGTAGTGGAAACCTCTCTATCCGTTCCCACCAAAAATTCTTTATAATCAGCTAAGTCAGGCGCTTTTAGCCTTACTTTTGTATCCCTTCGACTTGGAACTGAGCCGCCGGATGATTCTCGCCTCTCCATCAGGTATTCATATTCTTCGCTCCCCTTGTCCGGTCTGAAAAATGGAGTTTCAGCCAACTGATCGTCGCTTATGGGAATATCAAACCGGTCCCTGAAGCTTTTTAATTCCTCCTCGTTCAACTTCTTCTGTTGGTGCGTAACATTTTTGCCCTCTCCCGCTTCACCCAGACCGTAGCCCTTGATGGTTTTCGCAAGGATAACCGTCGGAGATCCTTGGTTATTTACCGCAGCATTGTAAGCTGCATTCACTTTTGCAGGATCATGACCGCCTCTCCTTAACTTCCAAACCTCTTCGTCCGAAAGATGCTCCACCATTTTCAGAAGTTCAGGATTTCTTCCAAAAAATTCTTTCCTTACATAAGCGCCGGATTCGACCGAGTACTTTTGATAATCACCGTCAACTGCTTCGTTCATTCGCTTACGCAATATCCCGTCACCGTCCTTTTCTAGCAATGGATCCCAGTCCGTCCCCCAAATGACTTTGAGAACGTTCCATCCGGCTCCGCGAAACACCGTTTCAAGTTCCTGAATTATTTTCCCGTTTCCACGCACTGGACCGTCAAGACGTTGGAGATTGCAATTTATCACGAAGATAAGATTGTCTAAGTTCTCCCTTGAGGCGAGCGAAATCGCTCCGAGTGATTCAGGTTCATCCGTCTCTCCGTCACCCATAAAGACCCAAATTTTCTGATCGCTCGTATCTTTGATACCTCTGTTGTGCAGGTATTTATTAAACCGTGCCTGATAGATACCTGTTATCGCTGATAAACCCATTGAAACAGTAGGAAATTCCCAAAAATCAGGCATCAGGCGAGGATGCGGATAAGATGGCAATCCACCTCCGCTACGGAGCTCACCGCGAAAATTTTGAAGATCCTTCTCATCCAGTCTATACTCCAAATAAGCTCTTGAATAGATACCGGGTGAAGCGTGCCCCTGAAAATAGATGTGATCTCCGCCCGACGGATGATCTTTTCCGCGAAAATAATGATTAAAACCGACCTGATATAATGTCGCCGCCGAGGCGTATGTTGAAATGTGTCCCCCTATTCCCGGAAAACGCTTATTTGCTCTAACTACCATTGCCATTGCATTCCACCGTACAAGGCTTTTAATTCTCCGCTCGATCTTCCTATCTCCCGGATACTCCGCCTCCTCCTCTTTTCGGATTGTATTCACGTACGGTGTATTCAATGAGAAGGGGAACCGGACTCCATGAATCTTGCTCCTTGAATATAGCTCATTGAGTAATATTGAAGCTCTTTTTCTGCCGTGTACCTTTACTACTTCGTCAAATGCTTCCAACCATTCGTCCGTCTCCTGCCTATCATAATTCTGATCCTCTTCCTTGTTCATCCTGTTTCCTTCTGCCATAATAATTTAATTTCCGCGCTGATTATGTTAATGGGACTCCCAAAAGTCCTTCTCCATTTGAGTCTATGATGAGCCGCTTTTCATTTATCTTTATTATACTACTTCAATGATCGTTCTAAGAATTGAAAAACCTTAATTTTTAGCTATACCAACCACTCCGCAGGCTAATCTTGATCCGGCTGCACCTGTAGGCTGGGAGGTCAGATCATCCGCTACTTCATGTATGATCACTCCCCTGCTTAGAATTGACCTCTTTCCCGAAAAGGAGATGATCTCATCAACAAAACTAAAGGTTGCGCTGCCGCTGCTGTCTGCGGTTATGTTTCCAAGATCACCTACATGCCGCGAATCTGACATCGGTGAGCCATGCTCGCTCCCGTTAGGATTAAAATGCCCACCGGCTGATTTTCCGTTAGCTGCGCTGCAATCGCCGAATTGATGAATATGAAAACCATGAGCTCCTATAGGTAAACCCTCAATGTGACCTTCAACTTTCACGCCGCCTACTACTTTAGTGAACCAAACAACTCCCTTTGCGCTGTTACCATCGGTGGGATTCAATTTTACTACAGCCTTGCTTATATTGCCGTTTGTGTCCACAGAATCAGCGCTGACACATCCCGTAATCGAAATAATTGAAATAATTATCAACAGTGTGAAATTTATTTTTATACCTTTGCTCATCAGTTTACGGCCCCTTTCGTATATTTCTTAATTGTGTTTATATTCTCTCATGCTAACGCTAAAGATAATGAATATCAGCCCTACATTCAACCTGGATGTTACTCTACATACGATATGGGAAACTTTATCTGACCGCCGGTTCGAGCAGCTCTATAGTGCCGGCAGCTGCGTCCATACGTGCCTTCACTCCGATAGGGAGGGTAAAAATTCGTTCTATATGCCCTATCATCGCGCCCGAATAAACAGGAACGCCGAGAGGCTTAAACCTATCGTTGAAAACCTCCTCAAGACTCAACGATTGAGTAATTTTCGATGGTTCGCATTGTACACATTTTCCGATTATGATACCTGATACCTTATCCAAAACGCCTGCTAATTTGAGTTGAGTCAGCATCCTGTCAATCTTATATATCTTTTCATTTACTTCTTCAAGAAATAGAATACTCCCCTCCCAATCCGGAAGAAACTCCGAACCGAGCATAGAAGTTATGGCTGTAAGATTTCCTCCTATCAGTCTCCCTTCCGCCGTTCCTGAATTTATCGTCGTTATCTTATGAAAATCAGTTGGAGTTCCATCAAGTTTTGTGCGAGGATTTTGCATTTTGACGCTCTCAGCCTCTATAAGTATCTTTTTAAACCAATTTGATGTGAATCGACCCCATTTTGAAGTTGCGACCGGACCGTTGAATGTTATCAGACCTGTTTTAGCGTAAATTGCTATCAGTAAGGAAGTTATGTCACTAAATCCGATTAGGATTTTGGGGTTATTCCGTATCAGATCAAAATCGATTTTATCCAATATCCTGTTCGACCCCCAACCGCCTCTCATCGCCATCAGGGCTTTTACAGAATTGTTTTCAAACATATCGTGAATATCCGCGACACGCTCTTCATCTGTTCCGGCAAGATATCCATGTTTGCTCAAGACATGCTTCCCGAATTTAACTTTGAGCCCCATAGCGGCGATCGAAGACTCTACTTTCGACAGATCGCTTTTTTTGAAAGTCGGACCCGCCGGACTTACAATTCCTATCAGATCGCCTTTTTTAAGCCGGGGTGGATAGAGTTTTGAATCTGAATAAAATAAAGAGCTCAAGGAAAACGGAAATAATAGGCTTACAGAGCCTAACCCCGCTAATTTAATGAAATCTCTTCGTGCATTCGTTGTCATATAGCTGCTCTATGTCTCATTAAGTGAACATTTCCGGTTCGGTGAAGTTAAGTTCCGTTTGATTGCTCGGTCAAGCGATATAATTTCGGATATTGCATCATAGCGGTATGAATTCTTATATTTAATCCTTCAGGTGAATATCAATAAGGTGAAAAAGTATGACAAATAAGAAATTGGCAGCAGTGACGGGTGGCAACAGAGGCATCGGTTTTCAAATATGCAGGGATCTGGCTAAAGAGGGGTTCGAGGTTATTCTCACCGCCAGAGGCGTCGAAAAAGGTTTGGAGGCTACCGAGAAGCTCAAAGAAGAGGGTCTGGACTTGAAATTTCATCTATTGGATATAATAAATTCTGACAGCATCGAAGAATTTCATCAATACATCACTGACGACTTTGGCAAACTTGACGTTCTAATTAACAATGCGGCAATACTGCCTGAACCGAAAAGCAGCGCTCTTTCTGCTGAACTCCGGGAAATCAGGGATACAATAGAGACGAACGTTTATGGTGCGATAGTTCTCTGCCAAAAAATCATCCCGTTGATGATAAAAAACAACTACGGTAGGATCGTTAACTTGTCGAGCGGTGTAGCGCAACTTAAAGATATGGGAGGCGGAAATTTCGCTTATAGAATCTCTAAAACAGCGCTTAATGCTGTTACC
>SORT01000042.1 GCA_004402895.1 Fidelibacterota bacterium MT.SAG.3
TATAAGGGGCGATGGTGAATCATTAAACAGAGAAGACGTTTACGATCTTCAAGAAAAGCAAAAAAACGATGCGTTTATCTGGATAAGCGGGAATAAAAAGAATCTGCATAAGAGTGTAGGATTTATTGCCAACCAATCGGTTGAAATTGAAGTCTATTCAATAGGAGAGTTTACTCGGGACGAGAATCATGATTATGGTTGGATACAAGACGTGATATCAAGAGAGCTGGTTTGGGAGATAACATACAGAAAATCTGAGGAGGCCGGCGGAGCGAAAAAGAACCGTATGAGAAAAAGCACTATCAGACTTCCAAAAGGCAAATATTCAGTAGTCTATTCCGCCGATGATTCGCATTTGCCGAGAAAATGGAATTCTCAACCTCCTTATGATCCCGAATTTTGGGGCATCAGAGTCAACCTGAAAAACCCGAAAGACAGGAAGAAAGTAGAATTTTTCGACAGTGAAAAATACGTCAACGAAAGAACAGTGGTTAATCTGACAAAGGTGAGAAACAGCGAGGTAGTTTCGTACGGATTCAAACTTAAGAAAGATATGGATCTGAACATATACTGCGTTGGAGAAGGTGTTGGCAGAGAGATGGCCGATCATGGCTGGATAATAGACGCGTCCGACAGAGGACGGGTCTGGGAAATGAAATACAGAGACACAAAGCACGCCGGCGGAGCAGAGAAGAACAGAGTATCTGATGAAGTAATTCGATTCAAGAAAGGTGAATACATTGCGTACTATGTAACCGATGGTTCGCATTCTTATCGAATGTGGAATTCGTCACCTCCATCCGATCAGCAGGCGTGGGGTTTACGGTTGATCTCGCTTGATTCGAAATTTGACAGTGACGATGTCGAAGAATATGTGGAAGAGGAAGATGAAAATATTTTAGCCAGCGTTGTCAACGTAGGAAATAACGATATGATCTCCGCCCGTTTTAAGTTGAAGGAGCGGAAAAGAGTTCGGATTTATGCGATTGGAGAGGGAAGCAGGGGGCAGATGTATGATTACGGATGGATTGAAGATCTTCATTCGGGTAGAACTATTTGGGAAATGTCTTATAGAATTACGGAACATGCAGGAGGAGCGAAGAAAAATCGAATGTTTGATGGTACCATTCTGTTAGAGCCGGGTGAGTATGAAGTTCGATACGAAACCGATGGTTCACATTCGTTTAATGACTGGAACGCATCACAGCCATACGATCCGTTCAACTGGGGAATTACAGTCAGGGTAGTTGAATGATAACGAATAAAATAAGGTGGTATTATGCAGAAAAAGCTATTATTTCTGCCGATGATCATATTCCTGTCAATAGGAATAGCGCTCGGCGGAGAACCGGATACAGACAGTAAGAACAAATTCATACCTAATATCCAACCAATTCTGACGGTCGAAAAGACAACCGGAAGCATAATTATCGATGGTGATCTCAGCGATGCAGGATGGATCGGCGCCTCACAGGCAACAAATTTTACTCAGACAGAACCGATCGATATGGTCAAACCGCAAGCAAACACCGTCGCGTATATTACTTATGATGACGATAACCTTTATATAGCACTGATAGCTCTCGACGATGATCCCTCTTCCATCCGCTCATCTTTGCGTGACAGAGACAGGATCTTCTCCGACGATCTCGTTGGATTTATTCTTGATACCTACGGCGACGCATCTTGGGCTTACGAAATTTTTGCAAATGCCTATGGAATTCAGGGTGATCTGAGATGGACACAAAGAGGTGAAGATTCAAGTTTTGATATCGTATTCGAGTCCGAGGGGAAGATAACGGCGGATGGATATCAGGTTGAATTCGCGATCCCGTTCGCAAGTTTAAGGTTTCCTGACAAAAAAGTACAAGATTGGAAGATAACATTTTGGAGGATTCGACCAAGAGAGAGTAGAGAAGAATACTCATGGGCGGCGATCAGCAAAAATGACCCGAATTTTTTAGGTCAATTCGGCTCACTTGAAGGGATAGAAAATCTTAAATCAGGGAAATCTATAGAGATTTTACCTTCGATAAATTCTTCGCAGGCAGGATTCAGGGATGTTGATGACCCAAATTCATCATTTCAAAATGAAGATGTGAAGGGAGACGCATCTATAGGCTTCAGATATGGAATATCCTCAAACGCATCTATAGAGGGTACTATTAATCCTGATTTTAGTCAGGTAGAGTCGGATGTCGCGCAGATAGATGTAAACAATACGTTCGCGTTGTTTTTTCCTGAACGGAGACCATTTTTCCAAGAGGGCAGTGATCTGTTTAAATCTTGGTATAACGTAGTTTACACACGCACCCTGAACGATCCATCGTTTGCCACGAAATTTACAAGCAGAACCAATAAAGTCAGCTATTCGTATATCGGCGCCATCGATGAACAATCTCCTCTGATTATTCCCGGCGAAGAAGGAAGTCATATCATAACAGATCTTGGCAAAAGTTATTCGAATATCCTACGGGTTAGAAGATCATTTAATGACGATTCATATTTCGGTTTGTTTGCGGTCGACAGACGGATAGAGGGAGGAGGTTCCGGCTCGAATCTGTCATTTGATTCAAATATCAGATTCAAGAAAATATATAATGTGGAAATGCAGGGGGTATTTAGCAATACGTCAGAAGTTGACGACACGACACTTACCGAGGGTTTAAATCAAACATATTTCGATAATGGAAAGCATACGGTAGGCTTGGATGGTGAATCATTCAGCGGTAACGCGGTATATGCCAGTGTTGAACGACATTCACGAGGTTGGTTCTTTGACTTCGACTATTGGCATCAATCTCCGACATATCGAGCGGATAATGGATTTCAGACAAGAAATAGCAGGCGGCGGGTGTCTTACTTTAATGCATACAATTTTTATCCGAAAAATTCATTTTTCGTACAAATCCAACCAGCTTTGAACGTCATTAGAATATGGAATTGGGACGGAATCATAAAAGACAATTCCATTAGTCCGCGTCTGTTTTTGAGAATGAAAGGACAAACTACCGCTTACATCCAATATAATTATGGACCTGAAACATTTAAGGGGATAAAATTCACCGACCAGCAAAATATGTATTCAGAACTGTTTACCAAATTCAGCGATGTTATCGGCGGTGGCGGTTGGCTGTTTAAAGCACGTACCCTGGCACGGTTTGAGGATCCTGTAATAACCGCTGATGAACTGAGTTTTGGAGTAAACGGCACTATCAAACCGTTTGATAGGTTGGTGATAGAACCGAGGTTCAGCCATTTCAGCCTAAAGGACACTGATGGAAATGAATTAAGCAGCGGATATGTATTTCGTACGCGAACAGATTATCAATTCACAAGAGAATTCTTTTTTCGCCTTGTCGTTCAGTATAACGACTTCAGCCAACGGCTTGATATTGAGCCTTTGTTGACATATAAAATAAATCCATTTTCTCAATTCTTCATCGGCTCGACTCACGGGTCGGTCGATAATTTGGACAACGGCAATTTTGTTCAGGCGGATAGGCAGTACTTCATGAAGTTCCAGTATCTTTTTAGGATATAGTATATTGATAAATTAAAAGCCCGCCGTTGGCGGGCTTTTTAATGATTGGTAAAATACTGAAAGGTTACATCTCAATTTTTTCCTTATGTGGTAGTCTTACGACCCTGCCCGGCTGAGCTCCAGTGTGCTCGCCCGCTTTGAGAACCTGGACTCCATTCACAAATACGTGTTCCACGCCGGTTGAGTATTGATGCGGTTTTGCGAATGTCGCATGATCCTGAATAGTCGCCGGATTGAAAATAGCTATATCGGCAAAATAACCCTCTTTCAGTGCACCTCTTTTCACGATTCCGAGATTTGGGGCGGGGAGTGTAGTTATTTTCCGTATCGCCTCTTCAAGAGGTATTACTTGCTCATCACGGGAATACTTTCCGAGGAGCCGGGCGAAATTTCCATAAGCGCGCGGGTGCGGGTTCTCGCTGAGGAAATTACCTTCGGGCGCCAATGAGCCGGCATCTGATCCAAAAGAGACCCACGGAATGGCGATCTTCTTTTTGATGTTTTTTTCGCTCATAAGGAAGTAAACTGTTCCTACCCTGCTGTTATCTTTGATGACAAGCTCTATAGCAGTCTCAGCAGGAGATTTTCCATACACACTTGCCACTTCGGCTAATGACTTGCCGGTCAGATGTCTGAGTGAATCCTGACGGAATCCAACGAGCAAAACGTTATCGGCAGAACCGGCGGCGAGATAAAGATTTTCCCATTCGTCGGTCGGCGTTTCCATCTCCATCATCAGCTGTTCACGAATCGATAAGTCTTTGAGTCGTCCGATCCAGCTCTCGAGACCACCTTCCTGCACCCATGGAGGCATAGCAGCGTCAAGCCCTGTAGCTCCCGCGGTATAGGTATACATATCTGCTCTTATGCTCAGCCCAGCGGCGCGCGCTTCATTGACTCGGGCGATCACTTCGTCCATTTTATGCCAGTTCTCTTTGCCGGCTGCCTTGAGGTGATAAATCTCTGCGGGGATATTTGCTTCCTTCGATATAGTTATAAGCTCTTCCAATGCCTCCAAAAGCTGATTACCCTCGCTTCTTATGTGAGATATATAAGTTCCGCCATATTCGGAGGCTACTTTGCAGAGCTCTATTAGTTCTTCGGTTTTAGCATAAAAAGCGGGAGCGTAGATCAATGAGGAACCGATGCCTAATGCGCCTGCTTCCATTTCGACTCGAACCAGCTCTCTCATCAGCTCCATTTCATCAGTTGTGGGCGCCCTATCTTCATAGCCGAGCACGTAAATACGGATAGTACTCGCCCCAACGAACGAAGCGACATTGGTTGAGACTCCTTTCTTTTCGAGAAATTCGAGATATTCCATTAGTGTAGTCCAACTGATATCGTATTTAATATCCCCCTGTTCCGCTAACTCCTGCTCTTTCATCTCTTCGTTGTATGGTCCCATCGACCAGCCTTCGCCCATGACTTCTAAGGTTACTCCCTGCCGGATATCGGATTGCGAATTACCATCCTCAATAAGAGAAGAGGTAGCCCAGCTAAGCATGTTAATAAAACCGGGCGCGACTGCTAATCCAGTTGCATCAATCTCGATAGATGCTGATAAATGCGAGAGGTTTCCGACAGCGGTTATCTTGTCCCCGGATATGGCAACATCCCCTTTGTATGGTGGATTTCCCGACCCGTCGTATATATCACCGTTTCTAATAATGATATCAATTGACTCATGAGTCGGAACTTCATTCGGCCTCGAAGAACAACCGGTAACGGTCAGTAAAATCAGTATCAGTGCGTAAAAACAGATAGTTTGATTATTTCGGATGATCATTTTGCTCCTTTAAGAAATAGTGAATATCAACGCATGGAAAATTTAATATATTCAGAATAGGATAACAAATGTATTCTATCTTTCCTGTTTGTGAATCAATGTTTATATTTAGAGCTGTTGACAAAATGAACTTTTATATCGAACCGTCAAACCATGATAAAATGGAGACTGAAATATTTTAACAGTTTTTAAACTGCTGAACAAATTGATGAGTATCTCCTTAGGAATACTCAGCGTTCTTGCTCCGCCGATTGCCGTTCGGATAGCGGACAGACTATTCTTCACACCGATGGGACTTCCACGTCCTGCGTCCGAGATGCCGTATTATGAATCGGCAAGTCATTCTACTATAGAATATGACGGCAAAAAGGTTGCTGTTTACAGTTGGGGCGAGGGGGAGGAAACACTGATTTTAGTTCACGGCTGGGCAAGCAGGGGAACCCGCCTCGGGCATCTTGCGGAGCCATTGAATAAAAAAGGTTATCGGGTTATATCATTTGATATGCCGGCTCATGGAGATTCGGAGGGAAAGAGCGCCAATCTGTTCGACGGTTCTGAGATAATCTCTAAATTATGTGAAAAATTCAGCCCGGTTCGCGCCATTATAGGGCATTCTTTTGGCGGGATGGCGCTTAGCAATGCAATACACCGGCATAAACTAAAGATAGAACGGGTAGTTATCATCGCGTCTCCGTTCACGATGGATTACATCGTAGAAAGTTTCCGAATATTCATAAACATAACTACAAATGTTTCCGATACTATGATCGCGCGGATTCAAAAGAGGTTTAAAGAGAGCCGGGATTTGGATGTATTCGATCTTTCAGTGGATTCATTCGCAAACAAATTGAAAATGCCTTTTCTGGTGATTCACGACAGGGAAGACAGAGATGTCCCGTACGATCAAGGAGAAGGCTATGCGAATAGTCTGCCCAATGTAGAGTTTGTGACTACCACAGGATTGGGGCATAGAAGAATATTGAGGGATCCGGAAATCATAAGCAAGATAGTCAAATTTATATCAGCTCCATAATTAGTCTTTAAATATCTTCACGACCGGTTCTTCACCTGATTGGTGATATGCTCTGTACATTCCTGATGTATTGAACGGCATAGAGATGTTGCCTTCAGAGTCAATTGCTATGACTCCACCCGTGCCGCCCATAGCGGTCAGTTTATTCATAATCACTTCATGTGAAGATTCTTCAAGACCTTTCCCGCTGTATTCCATCATGGCAGATATATCATGCGCTATCATACCGCGAATAAAATACTCCCCCTGTCCTGTAGCAGATACAGCGCAGGTTTTATTATTAGCATAAGTTCCTGCTCCGATCAGGGGCGAGTCACCAACCCGTCCATACAATTTATTGGTCATCCCACCGGTCGACGTGCCTGCCGCGAGGTTTCTGTTTTTGTCAAGCGCTACTGCTCCGACAGTGCCTAAATAACTGTTAGATTCGATAGATATCTCCGACCGGTCTTTTTCTGATTCTTTTTCGAGCGAGTTTTGTAGAGAATCCCATCTTCTTTTAGTAAAGAAATATTCGTCTGACACAAGCTCAACTCCTTGCTCTTCCGCGAATAGACGAGCGCCCTCTCCTATAAGCAGCACATGCCAGGTTTTTTCCATCACGAGACGGGCAAGTCCTATCGGGTTTTTAACATTTCTGATTGCGCCGACCGCACCCGCTTTCAATGTTTTGCCGTCCATAATCGAGGCATCGAGCTCGTTCAATCCATTATGAGTGAATACCGCTCCTTTACCAGCATTAAATAACGGAGAGTTTTCCATTATTTTTATTGCGGCTACTACGGCATCAAGACTTGAGCCTCCATTTTCGAGCACGTGATAACCTTCTTGCAGCGCCTCAAGTAATTTTGCTCTGTATTCCGCTTCTGTCTCGCTACTCATCGATTCTCTTTTCAGAGTGCCTGCTCCACCGTGAATGGCAATGGCAAAGTCATATTCTCTTGAAACGGAAATTTCTTCATTAGCGCAAGCGTTTAATAATAAAAATAAAAACATGAAAATTAAAACGACATATTTAGAAAATTCAGTTCGCATAATGACCTCAGTTATATGGGTTGCAATATACTATGATAGCTATAAAGATATTGTAAGAATGTCGTCAGCTAATAACACCTAATTTCTTTCCGGTTGTCTCAAAAGCCGAGAGCGCCTTGTCCAAATCATCTCTGCTATGCGCCGCTGAAAGTTGTGTTCTGAGTCTTGCTTCGCCTTTCGGAACGACAGGGAACCAAAGCCCCTTGATATAAATATTTTCTTCCAAAAGTGATTTTGCCATCTCCTGGGCAAGCGATGCCTCTCCAAGCATTATGGGAACGATTGGATGAATGCCTTTGAGAATAGTGAACCCGAGTAATCTGATCTCCTTACGGAAGTAATCTGTGTTTTCTTTGAGCTTCGCGATAATGGAAGAATCACTGTCAAGCAGGTCAAATGCCTCTATGGCCGCAATGACGATACTCGGTGGCAGAGAATTGGAAAAAGTATATGGCCTGGATTTTTGCCTGAGGTAAGTTATAAGTTCCTTATCCCCGGCAATGAATCCGCCGGCTGCGCCTCCCATTGCCTTACCGAGAGTTCCGGTGATAATATCAATTTCTCCTTGAACGCCTAACTCTTCGGGAGTTCCCCTCCCGCTGTCGCCGATCACGCCGAGAGCATGAGAATCGTCAATTGTCAGAGTTATTCCGTATTGGCCGCAAAGCTCAACCAATCTCGGTAGAGGCGCCAGGTCGCCCTCCATGCTGAAGACTCCGTCGGTGACAAGTAGCCTGAATCTGAAATCTTTATCTTCGTCTTCCTTGAGTATCTCTTCAAGATCATTCATATCCATATGTTTATAGATACGTTTGACCGTGCTCTTTGACCGACAGAGCCGCAATCCGTCGATGATACTCGCATGATTGAATTGATCTGTATAAATGACATCCTGCCACTCATCCATGCCGAGCGGTTCGTTGAAAAGACTCGCAAACAGACCCTCGTTTGCCGCAAAACAAGAAGAAAAAAGTATGGAATCGTCCTTACTTAAAAATTTAGCGATTCTTCTCTCGAGATCACGATGTATTGTCTGAGTCCCGCACAGAAATCGTACTGAAGCAACTCCGTGCCCATAATCGTTAATTCCGCGTATTGCCGCTTCTCTGATCTTTGGATGATTGGAAAAACCGAGATAATTGTTCGAAGCAAGCATCACCATAACTTTTCCACTTACTTTGACTGTACCGGATTGGGCGGATTCTATCTCGGTTTCAAATTTAAAAGTATTCGCATCGTTTATCCGTTCTAATTCTTCTTTTATAATTGTGTTCAAATCGCTCATGGTAAAATATTCCCGGTTATTCAGGTTTAAGCAAAACTTTCAGTGCATTGCCTGACTCTATCTCGGAGAACGCATGTTCAAATTCTGAAATGTTCAACTTGTGCGTTACTAATCCGTTATCCATAAATGTATCGCTTAAACCGTTCTTCAATAGGTCTATCATTATATCCCACGTTTCCCAAATCCGCCTTCCGATAATCCCCTTCACCGTAACACCCTTGAAGATGATACTTTTAGCGAAATTAAGATTGAACTCTCCGCTTGGAAGTCCTAATAATGCGAAGATCCCACCGGAGCGGATCACTCTGAATGCGTCTTCATATGCCCTATAATTTCCAGACATCTCAAGGACACCGTCTACGCCGACGCCATCAGTTTCTTCCATTACGTAATCTAAAAACAATTGCCGGTTTTCCGGAATAGCCATGTCGAAGCAAACGTCCGCTCCGAATTTCCGTGCCATATCGAAATGGGTAGCTTCCAATCTTTCATGTGTCATCCCGACTTTCGGATGAGAAGCGTCGGTAACGAATATTTTTTTTGCCCCTAATTGATGAGAAATTGCTGTTGCCATCAATCCTTGTATTCCGCAACCGAGTATGGCGATAGTCTTATCCTTTTTTTCTATCGTGCTCGCGGTGTGAACGGCATTTCCGATTGCATCCATAAAGGACATTATATCAAGAGGAATTTCCCCTTTAGGAATAAGAACCAAATTTTCTGCAGGGACACTCACGTACTTGGTGAATGCTCCGTGCCGGTGAATTCCTTTGATCAGAGTATTTTTACAAACATGTTTCTCTCCGATCCGGCATTGCAGACAAGTGCCGCAGGTGAGATGCATTTCAGCCGTAGCATGGTAGTCATTGAAAATCTTATTTTTAAGGTCGCTGTTTGCCGGCGTGTTAAGCTTCTTACTTAAAAAATCGAGAGCGCTATTCCCTAATTCTACGACACTTCCGGCAAATTCGTGGCCGATTATTATAGGATCAACTTCGGCTTCCATCATCTCTTCTTTTAACGAATCCTTAGAAATATATATACCGACATCGGTACCGCAGATTGCTCCCGCGGCGACTTCGATGATCACATCTTCATCATCGCTCAAACTGATTTCCGGCATATCCGTCAGTTCAAAGTTTTTGGGCCAATCTTTATTTATAGATGGTTTGGATTTTGTAACAGCCAGCAATGTTGTAATCCTTTTGG
>SORT01000043.1 GCA_004402895.1 Fidelibacterota bacterium MT.SAG.3
TACATATCCGGTGCTGAAATCTGATGATTCGGTACGGTGGATAATTGCTAGGGCAGATGTAACCGAACGCAATCCAGATGGTACGGCCAGTCGTATGGTAGGTACACTCATTGATACCACCGAGCAGAAAGAGCATCAAGCGCTGCTCGAGAATCAGAAGATGGAAGCAGAATTACTGAATCAGATTACCGAGATCACAGCGGAATCGGAGAGCTTCGAACTATCCTTGAAAAAGTGCCTCGATGCCATCTGCAATTCAACTGAATGGCCGGTTGGGCATGTGTATTTACCTTCATTAGAAGTCGGAGAGATGCTAAGTCCTACACAATTATGGCATCTCGCTGATAAGAAAGCGTTCGCAGTATTGAAAGAAGTAACAGAAAAAACTCGATTCAAGAAAGGTGAAGGTTTACCGGGAAGAATATGGGAATCAGGAGAGCCGGCTTGGATAAAGAATGTTCATGAAGATAAAAATTTTCCTCGTAATAAACTAGTGAAAGACTTGGGTGTCAAGGGTGCATTTGGTTTTCCGATAATGATCAAAGATGAGCTAGTGGCTATTTGTGAGTTTTTTACAACTATTGAAATGGATCCGAATGAACAATGGCTTAGAACTATGAAGAGTGTTGGTAATCAGATGGGACGTGTCTTTGAGCGCAATAGAAATGCTGAGGATTTAAAATTCGCGAAGGAGACTGCTGAAAATGCCACTCGTGCAAAGAGTGAATTCCTGGCGAATATGAGTCATGAGATTCGTACACCAATGAATGCAATCATAGGAATGTCACACCTTGCTCTTCAAACTGATCTAAATTCAAAACAGCACAACTACGTCAGTAAAGTCCAAATCTCAGCCAAAACACTACTTGGGATCATCAACAATATTTTGGATTTTTCCAAGATCGAGGCAGGAAAAATGGAGTTGGAACGAGTAGACTTTTACATTGAAGAGGTGCTAGAAAATCTGTCGAACTTGATTTCACTCAAAGCTGATGAGAAAGGTTTGGAATTACTGTTCCGGACGGACCCGAAGGTACCTCTCTCTCTGATGGGCGATTCCCTAAGATTAGGACAGATTCTTCTCAACCTAGCGAATAATGCATTGAAGTTCACCGATCAAGGCGAAATAATCGTTTCCGTTGATTTGGTTAAGAAAACAGCCCAGAAAGTTATGCTGCGCTTTGAGGTGCAAGATACAGGTATTGGCATGACAAAAAAACAGACTTCACGTCTATTCCAGGCTTTTAGCCAGGCTGATACCTCAACTACCCGCAAATATGGGGGAACTGGTTTGGGATTGGTCATAAGCAAACAATTAGCTGATCTGATGGGTGGTGAGATTGGTGTGGAAAGCAAGCCTGGAAAAGGCAGCACCTTTTTCTTTACTGCAAATTTCAGTCGGGTGAAAAAGAAAGCAGACCGGATATTCACTCCTGCGCCTGACTTACGAAAATTGAAAGTACTTGTTGTGGATGACAACCCTTCTTCTAGGGAAATTCTAAACAGCATCCTTGAATCCTTCTCCTATGAGGTCACTTTGGCTGCGACTGCTGAGGAGGGACTTGCTGAGCTTAGAACGGCTACACAGAAGAAACCTTTCGAATTGATACTCATGGATTGGAAAATGCCTGGTATGGACGGCATCGAAGCTTCTCGCCAGATCAAGTCGGATAAAGAGTTAACCAAGATACCCACTATCATTATGGTCACTGCCTATGGCCGAGAGGAGGTCTTTAAGGAGGCTGAAGATATAGGTCTGGATGGATTCCTAAACAAACCTGTGAGCCCATCTACTCTATTCGATTCCATCGTGCAAACATTCGGCAAAAAAGGTAAACTTGTCTCTGGGGCTTCACTACGGCAGGAAAAGGTTACCGAACTATCTAACCAGTTGATAGGAGCAAAGGTATTGTTGGTGGAGGATAATGAGATCAATCAGGAAGTAGCAGATGAAATCTTAGGCGGAGCTGGATTGAACGTGACAATTGTCAGTAATGGTAGAAAGGCAGTAGAAGCGGTGAAAAAGGACTCCTATGATGCTGTTCTGATGGATATTCAGATGCCAGTGATGGATGGCTATGAAGCCACCCGCATGATACGGAAAGATCCAAAATATAAGGATTTACCCATTATTGCTATGACTGCCAACGTTATGGCGGGGGACGCAGAGAAATCGTTACAAGCGGGTATGAATGCCCATATTGGAAAGCCCATCGATCCGGACGAATTATTCAGGACTCTCGCAAAATGGATATCACCCTCGAAACTTAAAGGGAAAACGAAGGAGAAAGAAAAACCCAAAAAGAAACCCGCCACGGCTTCGAAGGTATTCATTTTCGATGGATTGGACATAGAGGACGGACTTAATCGTTTAAAGGGCAATACAAAAATTTATAATAAGATTCTAAATAAATTCACTCAACGTAACAAGAATTTTATAATGGAATTTAAGAAGATTCACAAAGGGGAAGATAAAGAGGAGACTGTTCGAGCAGCACATTCACTCAAGGGAGTAGCCGGGAATATAGGTGCTGGAACTCTGCAAATTGCGGCGGAAAAACTCGAAGCCACTGTGAAAGAGGATGTACCTAAAGATCTAAAAAAAATAATCAAGTTGGTAGAGACAGAACTTAATAAGGTACTCGTGGCGATTAAGAAATATCAATCTGCTCCGGAACCGAAGGGCGTGATGAAAAAAAAGCCGTCAGCGAACATCCAATTACCAGAAATTAATGCACTGATAGTTGATTTAATGAATAACCTCAAGGATTACGATTCTGCTGCACTTGATAGTTTCGAGCAACTCAATAATGCCCTCTCCCAGCATGGTTTCAAGTCTGCACTCGAGCGACTTGGTAAATCGGTGAGTGGATATGATGTTCACGGTGCGATAAAGATACTTAAGGAACTAGACCAGGATATGAACCGCAAGAAAGGGGTGGACATCGAAACTTGAAACATAGTAGGCTAGAGATTGAAAAGCATATACTTATTGACTGAACATCTAATTCGTATTTTTCGATAATGAAAAAACAAGGGATAAAATTATGAGTGATAATAAGTCTACCGTGTTGGTAGTGGATGATGTATCCGAAAATATCGATGTTTTGATTGGAATATTAGAAATTAATTATACAGTCAAATTTGCTCTTGACGGTGATACAGCTATAGAGGTAGCCTCAAAGGAGCCGCAGCCTGATATTATTTTGCTTGACGTGATGATGCCCGGGCTGAATGGTTATGAAGTGTGTGAAAAACTTAAACTAGATCCTGTAACCGCTGAAATTCCTGTAATATTTGTTACTGCACTCGATGATTTAAAGAATGAAGTTCGCGGATTTGAGGTTGGAGGCGTTGATTACATTACGAAACCTGTTGTACCTGAAATAGTGTCAGCTAGAGTTAAAACGCATATAGAGTTCAAGAAAGTTAAGCAGAAATTGGCTGAGCACATGCAGAAATTGGAAGAGATGCTCGATAATAAGTTGGATATATAATCTTTAATCACATTCAGATATTTGAAAGTTTAATAAATGTCATCTGAGCTTAAACACAAACTCACTGCTATTATGTTCACAGATATGGTGGGCTATACCGCTATGATGCAAAAAGACGAGCACAAGACGCAGAAACTTGTCGAAATGCAAAGAGAACTGATGAAGCCCATAGTATCAAAATATAGTGGCGAAGTGTTGCGATATGTCGGAGATGCAATTCTTTGCACATTCGATAGTGGAATAGATGCGGTAGATTGTGCTATTGAATTGCAAAGAGCCCTAAAAGTTCAAGATAAAATAATCCTCAGAATAGGGATACATATTGGAGATATAGTATTTGAAGGAGATGATATTTACGGAGATGGAGTAAATGTTGCCTCAAGACTTGAGCCGTTAGCACCGCCTGGTGGCATTTGCGTCTCTGAAACTGTTTATGATAATATAAAAAATCAAACGGGGATTGAATGTATTTCCATGGGACGGAGAACTTTGAAGAATGTTAAGCGTCCTATGGAAGTTTTTGCACTTGAGGGCGAGGGACTATCAGCACCAGGCATTAAGCAAAAATATTTACAAAGGCCCGTGATCAAAAAAGCTTTTTTGTCAATGGCTGTGATCGTGATTGTAATTATTATTGCGAGATTCATATTCGAATTGAATTTTTCCACATCTGAGTTAATTGCCGAAGACAATTCACTCGCTGTAATGTTTATAGAAAATTTGATGGATCCATCTGATTCTGAAAGACATGCTGAGATGATAAAAGAACTTGTGACAACAGATCTATCACAATCTCATGATCTACATATTATAGGTAGTCAGCGTCTCTATGACATTGCAAAAAGGAATCGCAAAGGGGAGGACAGAGTTATAAATCGGGAGAATGCCAGTGAAATCGCGAGGGAAGCGGGTGCTCGGTGGATGTTAGTAGGCAAGTTATCCGGTTTCGGTTCGCAGATGATACTCACTACACAGATAGAAAGAGTTCGAGATGGGAAGATAGTAGATTCACAGCGTTCAGATAGTGAAGATCTCTTTGTCCTTGTGGATATTCTTACAAAGGAAATTAAGGCTGATTTAGGTTTTTCAAGTAAACCAGAAGAAATAGACGCACCTGTAAAAGATATTACTACAAGTTCATCAGAGGCTTATCAATATTATCTTGAGGGTCTTGAATTAATTAATAATTCAGAATACGGCGAAGCGATAGATAAATTCAAACTAGCCGTAGAAATTGATTCCATGTTCACTCAAGCACTTTATAAGCTAGCAATAGCTCAATGGTGGTTTAAACCTGAGGAAGTATTGGTTATCGAGGAGACTATCAAGAGGATATTGTTGAAAAAGGAAAGCCTTGAAGAGAGAGAACTTCTCGCAGCAGAGGGACTCTACGCCATTATTAAGGGTGAATATTCTACTGCTAAGGATATATTTCAACGTTTATTGGTGATGAACGCAGAGGACAAAGAAATTTATTATGGCTTGGGGGAGGCTCACTACCACTCGGGCTCAAGGGGGTATCTAAAAGCAGTTGATGCGTTTGAGGAAGTGCTTAACCTTGATCCCGAATTTATGCTCGCTTATGGCCATATATTTCCTATTTATCAACAGGCGAGGATGGATAAAAGGGCTATTCGAGTAGCAAAACTTCTTATAGAGTCAAATCCCGATAATCCCAACGGCTATCGTTATCTCGCAGATATTTATGGATGGAAGGGAGAGATTGATAAATCTCTACACTATTATGAAAGGGCCATCGAAAAATTCGAAGGAGATTATGAATCCATAATATTACAAGGCTGGGTATACCGCATCGCAGGTAGATATGAAGAAGCATTAAACGCATATGCCATGCTAAATAGTGATGGAATCCCAACCATCTGGCAATATCGAGGTAGACGAGCGTCCAGCTATGTGTACGCTGAGAAGGGTCAGTATAAAAAGTTGATTCAATTAATGAGAGATACCAGAAAATTAGACAATTCTATTATTGAACCGGATGACATCAGAAGTATTATCAATCTTACAATCTTTTATTCAAGTATTGGGGATACGGTTAGAGCATCTTCGATATTGGATAGTATGTTAGCAACGAATCCAATGATAGATATAGAAAGACAAATTTATTGGAGAAAAGGCAACCTATATGCAGGAGAGGGAAAACAAAGAGAACTCGAGGAAATAGTTAACATTCTGAACATGCCGGTGAAACAGGTGGGTGTTACATGGACTTGGTTTGTACCAAATATACTCAAGATAGAACTTTATCGTCTTCAAGGAAAATTCAGGGAGGCAATAATTGAATATGAAAAATTGGGACAGATCGGGTACTTATACAATCTCGATCTGAAGGCCAATCTTTATGGTGATCTCGGTGACTGGGAAAATGTTATTTTAACCGCCAACGAAATGCAAAATTCTTTCTTATTATGGGGAAATATTTTAGCCGATTTCCGTCACAATAACTATCCCAGTGCTTTCTACATAAAGGGAAAAGCCTACGAAGAGATGGGCAAGTCCGAGCTCGCCATAGAAAACTATGAAGCCTTACTTGACCTATGGAAAGACGCTGATGAGGAGATTCCTGAACGACAAGATACTATTAAGCGTTTAGCAGCTTTGAAGCAAGAAAGTTAATTCTGATTCTCTCCAAGCTGGAAATTTCGTCCTTACGAGGAAGATGGTGTTGTTGAAATAGTGGCCAATTAGTCTCAATTGGTCTGGAATGGTCTGCAGAATGGCAATTATATGGCAGCGATTCCTGTAAGTGCCTGAGTATCAGCAGCAACGACGTTCTTGAAAACCGCCGCTCAATATGTTGTAATAAAAATCATACGTGATTGATTATTAGTAATATTTACTGGAAATAAGTGGAAACTGTAATTCGCCACATCTTGTAACTTACTAACTATTAGTAAGTTACACATACCTAACTAACGACTCATAATTGTAGAAGATAAAAGGTAAGGTAGCACCCACAAGAAAATGGAACCTTAGATGATGACCACCGAATGAGGGACCCGGAGTCCCAGGGGGAATTCTAAAATTTTTATAGAAAAAAAATGAGGGTGGGGGTGAATAAAAACTGCTTAATATCTCACACACTTTAGGTGTTAGAGATTAGCAGCTCCGCTGGGTTCGATTCCAGACTTTCCCTCTATACCTTAAAATAGGTCAAATACAATGATAGAACCAGAAATACTCTTCTAACCCCCTAAATACGGGGATTTACGCAATTTCCGTTTTGTTACGATTCATTCCGATTCGTTCCGTTTTGTTATCTTTAGTTGGGCACACTATGAGTCACAATAATAAATCTTGACTCGGCAGAAATTATACATATCTTATAAATAATACCAAATCAGAAATCATGTTTATAGATATAAATGAGCCGTGGTGTGTCGGGAAATACTGTAACCTTGAAGTCCTTGTATGAAATATTTATGGTCTGACCAAGTAATTCTACGTTTAAATGTAATCAGAATAGTTTCATATTATTGCTTACTACTCTCTGTGTTTGCTTCTATCCCACGAACGCTTATTTCACAGACTCTCCAGGATAAAAATCTCGTGGTAATTGCTGTCTTGGATATTCTTCCCCGAAATGTATCCGCAGATGAAACCGCGGTAATTACGGAAATGGTTCGACACGAATTGTTAAAAACCGGGGTTTATAAATTGGTAGAAAAACAACGCCTTAAAGATGTTGTCGCTGAACAGACTTTCCAACAATTAGGGTTGACACAGGAGGCACTTGCCGTGCAGCTTGGTCAACTTTTAAACGTAGAAAAAGTTTTCTTAGGAACTTTGGGCATGATTGATGATAGACGTTTTTTTGCGCTTCGTATTGTTAATGTAGAAACAGGTCAAGTAGAAGCTTCAGCTATGGAAAGAGGGTTTACAGTAAAAGAGTTCGATCAAGTAGTAATCAGCGCCGTTCGTGTACTTCGCAATTTGCCTCCTCTTGAAAGATCCGTCACCGCATGGGACGCAGGTTCAACCAAATCTGAGAGATACCTGATTGTGTATGCTGGGCCTAATGTCGGCAATATAAAAGAATTCCATGCGGAGAGTATTTTCAGATCAGGTCCAAATGCGCCTGAACCCATTTGGCAGAGCTATGCCCCCGAAGCAAAATCCAAGTATTCATTTCCAGGTTTCGGACTAAAGTTTGGTACATGGAAGAGGTGGTACGGGGGAGATTTCCAAATCTCAATATTAAGTCATCATGTACCACCTCAGACTATTCCTTATGACAATGAGGGTTTCATATTTATTCCGGATTCTACAATTATTCCTGAGGGAGGAGTGTACTTTCCGGTAAAAATCAGTGAACTCACGATCCCGAATAATTTTTTAAAAATGTTTTCGTTGGGATTCGGAGGGATTTTTTACGTCCAAATGCCTTTTAATACGTTTTTACCTTACGCTGGCATAGGAATATCATTATTAATGAACAAAGCCACATCCGATTATCCTGGGCCCGGAAGCCATGCTTTGCAGATAGATGGTGACCCTCTTAATAGCACGAGCTTAGGATGGGCGTTGCATCTCCCCATTGGTGCTAAATTAAAAATTTCGAATAATAAGCTGCTTTTTATGGAATTTCGATTTTCAAGGCATTACTTCTCTTATGTTAGCAGCTCTGGCTTTCAAAGAGAAAAAGATAAGTTCATCCTTGAAACATTTCAATTTCTGATAGGGACAGGATGGATATTCCGATAACCAGGGAGGTTTACATTATGGTAATTCGAATAATACTCGTCGTAATTCTTTCGACCAGCACCTTGTCAAATATATCTCAAGCGAGTGAACCTGACACTCTTTTAAAAAAATCCGAAACCGAACAGGCGGTATTCCGAGAATTAATTATTGGCACAATTATTACTATGTCGTTTTTTGGAGGCTACTCTTTTTTGATAGGCACAGCATTAGGGGGTGAAGAGATTGGTTCACGAGATAATCCAAGAAAAGCTACAGCAATATGGGCGGGAGCTACGCTTATAGGCATGTCTTTCGGCGTATATGCTGCAGAGTCATTAGTAAAACCTTATCATAAGATTCAAAAGTCAGATCCTCGAAATGGAGAGATAGATAGATGGAAGATTTATCGAGCTATTTTTTCTGGAACGAGCGCAACCAGCATTATTAATTTCCAGAGTGAAAGCATCTTTGAAGGTGATAATGGATTACCCCAATGGACTGCAAATACACCCGAAGTGAAGACGACTATGACATTCCCCGTCATGGGCTATCGGCTGGGGGCCCATGGAACTCGGTTCGGAGGCGAATTTGAGACTTCTATTGTCTCGCATCACGCAAATAAGCAAACTATTTCTTACGATGCGAACGGTGAAATATACGTATCTGATTTAGGTATATATGTACCCCTTCAAATTGACCAGGTCGAGATTCCTGATCGGTTCTTAATGCTTCATTCTCTCTCACTGGGGGCTAATTTCTACACTTGGCTACCTGATATAGGAGTAAATCCATACGTTGGGTTTGGTGGTCGGTTATTGTTAAACAGTGTACAATCCCTATTTCCGGGTCCTGCCGAGCTGATACAGCAAAAAGGAGGATTAGCACTTGATTCGATAACCCTTGGCTGGGGTTTTAATGCGATTTTTGGTCTGCACATCCCGATATCTGAAATGAAATTTTTATTTGCAGAATTTCGCCCTATACGTTACTCTTTCAATTATGAAAGTGGGTTAGACCAGCTGCAAGCACACGACAGATTTACGCTGCAAAGTTTTGAATTTCAAATTGGACTGGGGATTTATTATTAATATTTAGACTTTTAATAAGGCCACTCGGAATGCCATTAACATGGCAAGCGGAATCTACTTCTACCGCCTCCAAGCAGGCGATTTCGTCCAGACGAGGAAGATGGTGTTGCTGAAATAGAATTCACTTTATGAATAATTAGTAGTCCATTTTTACTGGAAATA
>SORT01000044.1 GCA_004402895.1 Fidelibacterota bacterium MT.SAG.3
AGCGGCAATAATCTCCGGCTCGTGCAGCAGCAATTAGGACATAGTAGTGTTCAGACAACTACTGTATATGCAAATGTGATGAATGAAGATGTTGAGAGGGCTGTAAATGGCATTATAAAAGAGTCGTAAGGCTCTTTTTACTTAGATTCGCTAAGTGCCAAGGCAGATCACTGTTCGCCCCCGGCAGTTACACATACACAACACACACTCCAATTGGATACAAAAGACATCTTATGTATCCAATTAAGGTAAAAAACATGCTTATTGGATAGGTATAGTTATGTTAGTATATTTAGTTTTGGGAAGTAAAAACATGAGATATTAATATAAAAAGTGAATTCAATGACATTACATAGAATAATACTCATAGCGTTGATGGCAGGAGTTTTTTCTACAGTGGCGAAATCTCAAGAAGAAATCACTTCACTTATCACACTAGACAGAATCTACAAGACGAAGGAATTTACACCAAAGAAATTCGTCACCACCGAATGGCATGAACGAGGGAAAGGCTATACTACTCTGGAGAGTTCGGAAATGCTGGTTGACGTAAAGGATCTGGTGAGATACGACCTCGAAACTGGCGAGAGGAAAATTTTGGTCGGCGCTGAAAGTTTGATACCGAATGGAAGATCTCTTCCATTACAGATAGACAATTATTCGTGGAGTCCTGACGGCGGCAAGCTATTGATATTCACCAATTCGAAAAGAGTATGGCGGACTAACACTCGTGGTGATTACTGGACATTTGATCTATCGAACCAAAAGTTGACACAATTGGGCGGAGATGCAATGAGATCAACACTCATGTTCGCAACATTTTCGCCGGACGGCAGTATGATCGGTTATGTCCGCGAGAATAACATCTACGTTGAGGATGTGAAGAGCGGAAAGATCAAGAGGCTGACCTCGGATGGCTCAAAGACAATCATTAACGGCACTTTCGATTGGGTTTATGAGGAGGAATTCGGACTCCAAAATGGGTTCCGTTGGAGTCCCGATAGTAAATTGATCGCCTACTGGCAGCTGGATGCTTCGGGAGTGGGGGAATTTAACATGATAAATACTACAGATTCGGTTTACTCCAAAATCATCCCCTTACAGTATCCCAAGGTTGGAACCACAAATTCCTCCGCAAAGGTCGGGGTGGTCAAAGCAAAGGGGGGCAAGACTAAATGGATGAAGGTTTCAGGTGACCCTCGAAATAATTATATCGCCCGAATGGAATGGGCAGCGAACTCCAAAGAGATTATCATTCAGCGACTCAACAGAAATCAGAACGAGAATCAGCTCATGTTAGGCAACGCAAAAAGTGGAAACGTTAGGACCATCCTAACGGAAATTGACGAGGCTTGGCTGGACGTGGTTGAAGATTGGGTATGGACGGAGGATGGCGGTTCGCTTACATGGGTGAGCGAACGTGACGGCTGGCGGCACGTATATTTGGTTTCGCGGGATGGGAAAAAAGTAGATCTCATAACCCCGGGCGAATTTGACGTTATTAATATCTTGAACATCGATACAAAAAACGGGTGGCTCTATTACATAGCCTCGCCGGATAATCCGACTCAGCGATATCTCTATAGAAGTCCGCTTAAAGGCGGAAATCCGGAAAGACTCACACCGGAAGGTCAGGGAGGTTATCATTCTTATAACATAGCCCCAGGCGCTAAATGGGCGTTCCATACATACTCTTCCTTCATTGTTCCGCCGGTAACGGAATTGATAAGGCTCCCGAACCATGAACCGGTGAGAACGTTGGTGGACAACGCGAAACTCAAGGAGAATGTAGCCGGATCAAATTTCCTGCCGGAGGAATTCACTCGTCTGGACATAGGTGACGGAGTGGAAATGGATGCGTGGATAATACGACCGCTTGATTTCAATCCGGAAAAGAAGTACCCTCTTCTGGTCTATGTTTACAGCGAGCCGGCAGGTCAGACAGTTCTGGATGTCTGGAGGGAAAGAAATGTGTGGCATCAAATGATCGCCCAACAGGGCTACGTGGTCTTGAGCATGGATAACCGGGGCACTCCATCACCGAGAGGCAGAGCGTGGAGAAAGGCAATATACCGTCAGATCGGAATTATCAATTCATCGGATCAGGCGAAAGGCCTTCGAGCAGCCCTAAAGAAATGGGATTTCATCGACCCGGAAAGAGTTGCGGTATGGGGGTGGAGCGGGGGCGGTTCAATGAGTCTGAATCTCATCTTTAAATACGGGGACCTGTACGGTACCGCGATGTCTATTGCTCCAGTCTCAAATCAACTATATTATGACACGATCTACCAGGAGCGGTACATGGGATTACCGAAGGACAATCCGGAAGGCTTCAGGGATGGATCGCCGATAAATTATGCGCACCAGCTTGAAGGCAACCTGTTATTAATACACGGCACAGGTGATGATAACGTCCATTATCAGAATTCCGAAGCGTTAGTGCACGAGCTCATCCGACATGGAAAGCATTTTACGTTTATGCCTTATCCGAATCGAACGCATGCGATTCGGGAGGGTGAGGGAACAAGAGAGCATCTATTTACCTTGTTAACTCGTTACTTGAGGGAGCATGTCACGCCGGGACCGTTAGATAGTAATAATATGGTAAAAGAATAAAGCCGAAGACTCTATTCTTTTAAGTAATTATACAGTGTAGGCCTAGATATATCAAACGTCCGGCATATCTCATCAATAGGAATAGTATGATCCTTCCACATCTTTTTCACCATCTTAGTCTGTTCTTCATTTAGCTTTTTGGGTCTCCCACCGAACCGACCTCTTGCTCTCGCTGCTTTCAAGCCAGCCTTTGTTCTTTCACTTATTATTTCCCTTTCGAATTCCGCCAGGGCGGCGAATATGTGAAATATCAATTTTCCACTTGTTGACGTTGTGTCAATTTTTTCTTGTAGGCTCATGAAGTACATTCCGTTGTCCATCAGATTATTAATTATTTCAATTAGATGTTTTATCGATCTGCCCAGCCTATCCAATTTCCATACAACAAGGGTATCACCTTTTCGCATAAAGTTGAGAGCTTCGTCTAAAGCTGGACGGTCTTTTATCTTACCACTCATTTTTTCTTCATAGATGTGATCGCAATTCGCTTCTTTGAGAGCATCGTTTTGCAGATATAGGTTTTGATCCTCTGTTGATACTCGTGCATATCCAATTTTCATAAAGATCCTCCTTCAGAATTCTTATACCAGAAATGAGGGAGTTAAGAAAACGATAAATGTTCTTACAAAAATAATTATGAATTCTTGTCGGGATTTTTAATGGCAGTAACTTTGTTTCATCCAGGTATTAGTAAGACATATTGAATGTACAGAAATCCAACGTTTATAATACACATTTTTCGTGTTCCGAAATATTACCTCAAAATTCGCAATTGGCAACTAATCTGTAATCATTTATCTTGCGAGGCATTACACGAAGAGGTATCTTCTAATCTTAGTTTAAGAAGATTAAGACATTTACAAACTATATACTTCAGGGGTCTATCATAAAAAGGCGTAATCTATTATATATCTTAGTTTTATTAGTGTTCATTCTCCTGAGTGCGTGCTCTAAAAAGGAATCAGGCGATATGAAATCAGAATCAGAACGACAGTATTTTCTTGAAACGGTTCGGAATGTGCTGGTTGTTCAGGCGTATGCGGATGATTTTGAGAAACTCACCTTAAAAGAAAAAATGCTGGCTTGGCATCTTTACAGGTCTTCCGTTGCGGGCTGGGATATCTATTATGACCAGGGCCACAAGCATGGATTAAAAGTTCGGAACATACTTGAGCAGATCATCGAGAATGGAGACGGAATTGACGAGTATCTTTATGACAGGATCCTTGAGTATACAAAAATGTTCTGGATCAATACGGGTCAATATGACTTTCTAACTTCAAGGAAATTCGTTCCAGAGTTCACATTTTTGGAATTTTCAGGCGCTGCGTCGATTGCTCAAGCGAACGGAGCTGATTTTGGATTCGAGGAAGATATTGATGTCGTTTTGAGAGCACTTAGGCGGACGATATTCGACAAGGAATTCGAATCAATAAAAACCAACAAGAATCCGGAAGAGGGGATCGACATGCTTGAGGGGAGCGCAGTCAACTTCTATGATGGTGTGAAACTTAGTGACCTAGAAAATTTTGTGGAGGTTAACCCGCTTAATTCCAAAATAGTTGTCGAAGACGGCGAAATAAAGGAGCTTGTTTGGCGCGCAGGAAACGATGTAGTTTCTCCGGGATTATATGCCGAAGAATTAGAAAGAGCTGCGAGGGAACTTGAGAAGGCAGTGGAATATGCTCCCGAAGGTCAGGCAAACGTGCTTCGGCTCCTCGCCAAATACTTCCGTACAGGCGACCTCAACGACTTCAGGGAATACAACATCGCATGGGTACAGGATAGTTCCTTTATCGATTTTATCAGTGGTTTCATTGAGACTTACGATGACCCGCGAGGTCAGAAAGGGGCATACGAATCGGTGGTTGAAATGATCGATGTTGAAAACTCAAAGTTGATGAAAAAGTTTGCAGATAATGCATTGTATTTTGAAAGTAAGGCTCCATGGAAGGATGAATATAAGCGAACGAAGATCAATCCGCCGCTTGCAAACGTGATGACTATACTAATAGAAACCGGAAATGGCGGCCCGATAAGTTGGGGCGGAATTAATCTACCGAACGAACAGTACGTGAGGGAAACATATGGCTCAAAGAGTATATTGCTCGGTAACGTAGTTAAGGCAAGAAACGAAGCTGCGGCGACACTATCCCTCGAAGAATTTGCCTCATCAGAAGAAGAAATAGAACTATCTAAAAAATACGGTGGGCTAATAGCCGATCTCTTTGTAGCCATGCATGAGGTCGTTGGTCATGCTTCAGGAAAGAAATCTGAATCATTAGAAGGAGATCCTTCAGAGTATTTGGATGAATATTATTCAACGCTTGAGGAGGCTCGTTCCGACCTTGTCGCTCTCTGGAATTTCTTCGATCCAAAACTTGTGGAGATGGATCTCGCGCCCTCTATAGAGGTCGGAAAGGTTGCTTATGACAGATATATCCGTGCCGCATTAACTCAGCATCGCACGGTTCCCGAAGGTGACCAATTCGAAGAAGATCATGATCGAGGAACTCAGATGATAGTCGAATATATCAGGAAAAATACATCTTCAATTGAGATAATAAAGATAGATGGAAAGACCTATTATAAAGTTACCGATTATGATGAAATGCGTCGAGGAGTAGGCGAGATCCTTGCCAAGCTGATGGAGATAAAAGCCACCGGAGATTATGAAGGTGCTAAGGCGATCATCGAAGAGTATGGATTGAAGTTTGATATATCACTTAGAGACGAAGTGCTCGAACGTTCGAAAGCGATAGGTCTGACGGATTACACTGCCATTGTTTTTCCAAGTCTGACCCCGGTCTACGGTGGGGATGGGGAGATCAAAGATATAGAAATATCTTATCCGATGGATCTCAAAAAGCAGATGTTTGATTTCAAACATTTCTTTGATGAAGATTCTGACGAGGTAGTCGTGAAATAGTCAAGATAATCATGCTTGAATAATGTAAGGGCGGGTCAGTTGATCCGCCCTTCTTTAATTTATTCTAATTAAGCGATTGGCTGCTCTGAAACAGGGGAGTTAATCCAGTCTCATAATCATTAGTTATGACATACAATTTTGCAGTGTCAAAACTCGTTAAATGCAATAATCTTGGGACTTTGATTTTGGGACGTTTATGGGAATGTCCCAATAAACGATCGTTTATGATACATATGTTTTGTGTCTTTAAACTTTTAGTTTATGAATCATTGTGACCTGCCCCCTATCTTAGGTCCACTAGTTATGTTACAGATTAGGTGTTTATATAGCACTAAATATCTCGCTTTTTGTTAACTGATTTCCTATTTCGGTGGGATAGGATTGTTCTTTCGCCGAAAAACTAATGGACCAATTCGATTTTTCATTGTAGTAGTAAAGTTATTTATGCAGGGGGTCGAGTAAATATATTTATCAGTTAAAGCTATCAAAAAATCTCCATTTGGCGATCATGAAACCTAATTTACTGGATTTTCAATCAAATAAATAGTCTGTTGTATAGTCAAAGGGAGTGAGAGCAGTTTAAAATTGAAATAATATTTCTTGCTTTATCTTTTTGGCATTTCTACCTTCAAAAGCTGTCATGAAAAATATTGATGATAAATGGCGTTTAATTGCGATTGACGGAGTAGCGGCATCCGGAAAAAGCACTACCGCGAAGAAATTAGCAGGAGAATTGGGATATCAATACCTTGATACCGGCGCGATGTATCGAGCTGTTGCGCTCAACCTGATTGATAATGGCATCGGTAAAGATGACAATTATGCAGTCATTTCCAGTTTGGAGACTGTTGATATTAAAGTAGAATGTAAAGACGACCAAATGAATATATATCTTGGAGATGAAGAAGTTTCGGAAAAGATAAGAGCAAACGAAGTTTCAAATTTAACTTCGCAAATAAGCGCTATCCCCGAAGTAAGACGGATGATGGTCGAGCTTCAGAGGGCGCTTGTCAAGAGTAATGATTTTATCGTTGAAGGCAGAGACATAGGTACGGTTGTTTTCCCCGATGCGGACATGAAATTTTTCTTAACCGCATCTGTAGAGGAAAGAGCAAAAAGACGTTTTGCAGAACTGAAAGAAGATGGAAGCAATAAAACGTTGGAAGAGATTGAAAACGAGATAGAAGAACGGGATTTACGAGATTCAACCAGAACGACATCCCCGCTCGTAAGAGCGGAGGATGCAATCAGAGTAGACACGACCGATATGACGGTCGATGAGCAAGTCAAACACTTAACCCGACTAATCCATACGGAAATGCGCAAGGAGTCACAAGTATATGCCGGAGAATGAAAAGAGCAGCATAGAACCCACTAACCCTGAGACTGCGGAATTAGAGATAGAAGCCACAGAAAAAGAAGCTGTCGCAGTTCAGGCTGAAGAAGAAATCAAAGATAAAAAGACAGCGGAAGAAGATTCTGCACAAAAAGATACTGATAGCAATGCAAAGGACAACGATGCGGAAGCTCCGGTAAAAGAAGTTAAACAGACCAAGAGCGAGGAGAGCGTAAAAGAGCAAGAAGAAGAGTCTGACGAGGCAGAAGTCATTGACTCAAGCGTTTCTGAAAAATCTCCGGTAGTGTTGGTCGATCCACCGATAGTCAGTGATGAGATAAGGAGTGTGACTCTTGAAGAATTAGAAAAAATGTCGCAAGAGATCGACAGCGTTGATAACGAAATGGAGAAATTATACAATGATTCGCTCAATGACATTGCCGAGGGTGATGTAACAGAGGGAAGGGTATTAGCGGTTTATGATAATGAAGCGATAGTAGATATCGGGTTCAAATCAGAAGGGATAGTTCCTATCGAGGATTTTAATTCCGGAGATCTTCCCAAAGTCGGCGAAACTATTGAAGTATATCTTGAACGGTTGGAAGACGAAACGGGACAATTGGTGCTATCAAAGAAAAAAGCCGATTTCATGAGAATTTGGAAACGGGTCGTTGAAGGTTTTAATAACGATGAGATATTTGAAGGAAGAATTTTAAGGCGAGTGAAGGGTGGAATGGTAGTTGATCTGTTAGGTCTTGACGCATTCTTGCCCGGCTCTCAAATAGATGTTAAGCCGATTCAGGATTTTGACAAATACGTTGGTAATACTTATGAGCTCAAGATCGTTAAGCTTAATGAATCTCGAAAGAATATTGTTGTTTCCAGAAGGGAACTGATAGAAGAAGACCTTAAGGAGAAGAGGCATGAGGTTCTCGCCGGTATCGAACCCGGTCATGTGATGCCGGGCAGAGTCAAGAATATAACTGATTTTGGTGTGTTCATCGATCTTGGAGGAGTAGACGGTCTGCTTCACATAACCGATCTGTCGTGGGGAAGGGTTAATCATCCCTCTGAGGTCGTATCGATGGACGAAGAGATAGAAGTCGTGGTCCTGAACTATAACAGTGAAACGGATCGTATCTCATTGGGATATAAGCAACTTCAACCGCATCCTTGGGAAAAAGTGGAAGAACGGTTCCCCGTTGATACGATGGTCAAAGGTAAGGTCGTGAGCATCACCAATTACGGAGCGTTCGTTGAATTGGATAAAGGCGTTGAGGGACTGATACATATTTCAGAAATGTCATGGACTCAACATATAAAACACCCTTCAAATGTTCTCTCCTTGGGTGAGGAAGTTGAAGCTAAGATACTGAAAGTGAATCAGGAAGATAAGAAGATCTCTCTCGGATTGAAACAACTTACTCCGGATCCATGGGAAAATATTGAGGATAAATACAAGGTAGGAACTATACACAACGGCAAAGTACGGAATCTGACACAATTCGGCGCTTTCGTCGAGCTCGAAGAAGGTGTCGAGGGCTTGGTTCATATCTCTGATCTCTCGTGGACAAAAAAAGTGCGCCATCCTAAAGAGGTCGTGAAAAAGGGTGATGAAATCGAGATAAAGGTACTCGACATCAGTAGAGAAAACAGACGCATATCCTTAGGGCATAAGCAGGTAAGTGAAGATCCATGGCCAACATTTGAAGAAGAATACGGATTAGACAAACATGTCGAGTGCAAGATTATTAAAGTTCTCGATAAAGGTGTGACAGTCGAGCTTCCCGAAGGAGGAGAGGGATTTGTCCCGCTCTCAAAATTGACAGGTCACAAGGTACGAAGAGCTGCAGAGATAGTTGAGGAGGGCGAATCGGTAAACCTTAAAGTGATCGAATTCAATAAGGAGGACAAAAAAATTGTGCTGTCCTATATTGACTATCTAACAGATAAAGGTGAGGAAGAACCTGCTGATAGGTTAGAAAAAGCTCAGAAGAAGAGAGCCGAGAACGCAGAAGCAGCAGCTGCAGTTGAAAGCGGCGAAGCGAGCGAAGAGTCGCATGACGAGAAGACCGATGATTCTTCAGATTCTGCGACCGAGAATGTCGAAAAGAGCGCCGGTGATGCAGATGAATCAAAAGAAGAAAAATCTGAAAAATCAGAAGATGAAAAAGTAGTAGATTCAGACGATAAGACCGATGATTCGGAAGATACAGATGAATCAGAAGATAAGACTGATGAATCGGAAGATACAGATACAGATGATTCAGACGATAAGACCGATGCTTCGGAAGATGCTGATACAGATGAATCAGAAGATAAGACCGATGCTTCGGAAGATGCTGATACAGATGAATCAGAAGATAAGACCGATGATTCGGAAGATACAGATACAGATGATTCAGACGATAAGACCGATGCTTCGGAAGATGCTGATACAGATGAATCAGAAGATAAGACCGATGATTCGGAAGATACAGATACAGATGATTCAGACGATAAGACCGATGCTTCGGAAGATG
>SORT01000045.1 GCA_004402895.1 Fidelibacterota bacterium MT.SAG.3
AAGGAAAGTGCCAGCGGCATTATCATTGAGAAATTGATAATCACGATTTATCAATCATGGAGTGTGTCATGAGCAAAACTTATTCTCACTTACTTAAATTCTTTTAATATATAAGTCCACTTACTTCAACAGCGTCATCTTCTTCGTCCGGATGAATCCGTCAGCCGGCGGACCAGCCCGGAGTCTGTAAAAGTAAATACCGTGGATGAAGAAGAGGTGATAAGAATTGCCAAGATAAAAAAAGTGATTCTATATTTAACCATGAAACTCCTTACTATTATTTTTCTGATCTCAAGATTAGCATTACTTTTCGCATTTTTTTGTTTTGCGTGTTTAAACTGAAATTTCACTGAAAATTGGGTAATTCAACCTAACATTTCCCGGTATAATTTTCAAATTAATAATATATTTGGTTTTCAATTTTGACTTTGACTGGATGTATATTGTTTTGAAAGGAAGAAAAAACACTTGTTGAGTCCGTTTTAGCTTGTTATCTTAACTGTAATATATAATTACGTTCTATTGAGGAATAGGCAGGCTTTAAAGAAACACCTAACCTAAAGGAGCCGGAAATCGAAAGATCGGCACATAAATTTCATATACCGGTGATGGGTACCGGATTTACGATTGACACACCAGTCAGGATCGCCAAACTCGGCATCTCCTCCGTTATTTCTATTATTGATGATATGCTTACGGAACAAATGAGAAAATATCATGCTGAACGTGCCGGCGAATCTTACGAGGAAATTCCCCGCAAAAGTAAGGATTCACGCGTTCGTAGAATAAGGGAATATCTGAACCTTGTTCACCGTATTGTTCAAAAAGAGACGGGATCTCTCAAAAAATCTCCATTTGAGCCAGGCAGCGACATTACTCGTTATTACGAAATGCTGCCGGATTCATCTCTAAAGATCGATTATCTCAAGATGCTTAATGAAAAAGACCCTAAATCCAGAGAGCGTATGCAGAATGCACTTCGTGAAAAGGCCGTACCGGGAGAAATCGACGTTAATATAATGACAAAAATCGATAGAAGCGGCGCAAAAGGTAATGAAGAACTTCCAACGGGACAAAGCGATGCGCTTCTTGCTCTTAGAGGTTTTGCGGAAAGCACACTAAATTCTTCCGTAATCTTTTCCGCCGGTCTCAATCCGAGATTGTATGCATACATAGCTAATTTTTCCGACTTCTTTCCTAACAAACTCGGAGAGTTCAAAAAGAAGATAACTTTAAAAATAAGCGATTTTAGATCTGGCGCGATACAAGGTAAATTCCTCGCTAGAAAAGGACTTTGGATATCCGAATTCAGAATTGAATCGGGACTCAACTGCGGCGGACATGCTTTTGCCACGAAAGGCAATTTGATGGGTCCTATATTAGAAGAATTTAAAGAACAACGAGACACTCTCAAAGAAAAGCTATTTGAGGCTTACACTAAAGGTTTAAAGAAACTTGGTAAAATTATTCCTACCTCTCCTCCTGAAGTAAGACTGACCGTGCAGGGCGGAATCGGGACCAACGAAGAGAGAAATCTGCTTCATGATCATTACAAAGTTAACACGACCGGCTGGGCAACCCCCTTCCTTCTCGTTTCCGAAGTGACCAACTTAGATGAGGATCACAGAGACAGGCTCGCTTCTGCGGGCGAAGATGACGTGCTTCTGAGTGATGCCTCGCCATTAGGTTTACCATTCTGGGTGTTGAAGAATTCAGCTGCCGTTGAGGAACAAAATAGGCTCATTGATATCGGAAAGCCGGGAAGCGACTGCCCAAAAGGCTTTCTTATTTCAAACTCAGAATTTACCAAGCATCATATTTGTTCAGCTTCACGAAATTTCATGAGAAGAAAGCTTAACACTCTTGAAACGAATGGATCAACAGAAAACAACGTTGAAAGACGAATAGAACTTGTTCTTGCGAAAGCATGTCTCTGCAGAGACTTAGCGGCATCCGCTACTCAGCCGTTCAATGTCAAAAGAAACGGTAATATTTTGATCTGCTGCGGACCCGGAATAACCAATTTCTCAAAAAAGTCGACACTTGAAGAAATGGTTGATCATATTTACGGCAGGATATCGCTTCTCACCGATCCCAATAGACCACATATGTTTATCAAAGAACTCAGTCTCTATGTTGAATATATTCGAAAAGAAGCTGAGCAATATAAACTCGATCTTTCAAGCAGAACGCCGAAATATTTCCGTGAATTCAAAGATAATATAAAAGATGGGATCGAGTATTACAGAACTCTTGTAGAAGAATTCATGGAAGATCAACGAGTAAAATTCCTTACCGAACTCGACTCTCTCAGCTTAGAACTCGATGCCATCCTGACCGATAAACTACTTGAACTTCAACCTGTTGAAGCTTATTAGTATACAGATTCTCTAAATAAATTCAATCAAGCCAATTATCGTTGCAGTTCGTATAACGACAGTATGTACGAGTCAGCAAGTGAGGGTAAATGTTATGGCAAAATCTCGCATACCTCCTCCCTTTAGGGATGTGTCATCCCGATTTATCTGGAGAAAGTGTGATTTATCCCATTCGGTGATAGATTAAGTAATTTGAAGAATCACATCCCCCGCTCCACGCCTGACATTAGTCGGGCAGGCTGTGGAGCACATCCTTCAAAGGGGGAGGAATATTGTGGTGCGAGTCAGGGTTATCGAATGACATCCATAGCCTATAAATTGTATTAACGGTTTAGGATAGAATATTCATTCCGGTAAAATCGAAACTCTTAGGAAATATTGTTACGTTTTTGTAAAATCTGAATCTCAAAATATCTTATTCTTTTTAATAGACTTTTCCTTCAACTTTTCTAATCGAGATTTATACGCATTTTTATTATGATTCTTATATAAATATATGATCAGTGCCAACGCAATATAGGGCCTTGAGTCTATCATAAATCCTTTGAAATGACCTATCATTGTATATCTGGAGCTTCAATAATTATACAGTATGACTGTGGAGAGGATCGACAGTGGAAAAATCAGCTGTTTTTTGTTTTCCTTCAACAATATTCGCATCGTTATTCATTTTTTCTTGAAGACCAATGTATGGCTCGAATCTTCCAACTGCCGTTTTCTTTGAGCAATACAATCAATTCGGCGCCGATAGAATTAATCTCTCTTCCGCGAAATTCGCCAACCATGCTGCTCGACGACACAACCCAGCCGATGTTACCTTCGGTTACCGCTTCTATCACTTCTCGCTTACCCGATACCGCTGCGGAAAATTCCATATCCGACATCAGATGATGAGATTTGTACTCTTCAGCTGTTTCTAAATGACCACTCTCTTGTATAAGGACGTCATCGGAGAGTAGTTTCAAAGCTGTCTCCTTATCCTTAGCTTCAAGCGCTTTGTGATAGTATTGAACTACTGCTTTGATCAGGGCGACGTCTTTAGAAACCATATCCTGCGCGTAAACTACGGAGCTGTTACCGATGAAAAGAAATGCTAAAATAAATTCCTTCATTGTAGTTTCCTTTAGTAGATCTATTTGAGTAAGACCATCTTCTTGGTCTTAGAAAAGCCCCCTGTTTGCAGTTTGTAGAAGTAAATTCCTGACGGAAATTCGGACGCATCCCAAATAATTTGATGACTGCCGGCAGATTGTATTCCCTTATTGATCTGCATAATTATCTGCCCGTTTAAATTATATATTGAAAGTTTCACATCGACTGTAATTGGCAGCTCGTAAATAATGGTTGTTGAGGGATTGAAAGGGTTAGGATAGTTTTGCGATAATCTATATGAGTGAGGCAGTTCAGTAACTTTTTCTTCAGATGTAATAATTCCTGCCGATTCGTTTATTCTCAGCAACCTGTTGACGCTTATGTCGGTAAATTCCTGTATCACTCCTGATGGCCAATAGACAGTCATTTTCTCTACAATCTCTTCTTTATTAAGTCCAAATCCCATTACAAGAGAGTTCATCGATGCAAAACTTGCTCCTATTGCTATCTCCTTATATTGAGTCACGCCTCCCGCCTCTACTTTTATCTTGGCTCCAACACCGCTCCTGTTACTCTCTGTTCCTTCTAATTTTACCTTTATCCAATTATTTCCCGAATTTTGATTTATGAATAATCTTAGTTCGCCTCGTGCTACGTTGATAATTAGAAGGTCACCATATCCGTCATCGTTGAAATCAAAACATACGCTTGCTCTTCCGTCACCATCGTCATCAAGCCTCATGTCTAAGGCTCTCTCTGAAAAACCGAGCGATCCATTATTTACATAGAAAACGTTGGTTTCGTTGTATATGAAGGGCCACAGCATGGCGCCGTTCGCTACAAAAATATCCTCGTCACCATCGTTGTCAAAATCAAAAAAATTCACTCCCCATGCCATTGTAACATTAGATATACCTAATGTTTCACCGTTATCTTCAAACGTACCATCACCATTATTCGTCAATAGAAAATCTCTTGCAAGATTTGTAACATAGATATCGATATCACCATCATTATCATAATCGGAAAAATCCACACCCATTCCCGCGCCGACGGGAATATCCAAATCTCTTGCTAAGTTGGTGAATGTACCATCGCCGTTATTATGATACAGACCGTCTCGTCCAAACTCATTGACTACGTAAATATCAGAGTAATTATCGTTATCGTAGTCAAAAAATCCTACCGCTAAAGAGGTTCCCAAATCCCCCGAACCCGACGATTCGGTTACATCGCTGAATGTACCGTCCCCGTTGTTACGGTAGAGCCTATTGGCATAATCTATAACAGCTTGCGAGCGATTTAAAACGTAAATATCAAGATATCCGTCATTGTCATAATCAGCAAATGCCGCACTTGTGCTCGGTCCTACATCTCCGACTCCCGCTTCAGCTGTTGCATCGGTAAAAAATGCCTCTCCATTGTTCAGAAATAGTTTATTCTCTCCAAAGTAATTAGTCAAGTAGATGTCCGCGTCCCCATCGTTATCTATATCACCGCAAATTGCTCCCCAACCTTCAGAAAGATCCGCCACACCGGATGCTTGACCAACCTCCGAAAACGTTTCATCTTTATTATTTAGGTAAAGCTGATTGGGAAATCCTTCACCATTAGTGATATAAATATCTGCACTTCCGTCACCATCAAAATCACATACTGCTATTCCGCCTATATACATGAATCCGTCGTGCTGATAATCTATGCCGGCAAACTGCGCTCTTTCTTGAAAGGATACTTGACTCCAAGCATGACTGTAGCATAGGCTTAGAAAAATTGTTAAGAGTATGTAACCCGGTTTAGTCATTTCCAGCTATTCTATTATACGTTAATATTGACTTCAATAACTATTGGTAATCATAATATAAATACTTATGACATAATATACTATCATATTTGGATACTAATTTGACACCATATAAGAATATAAAAAAGCAGCTGACTTAAGCCAGCTGCTTTTCGATAATTAGTTATATTGACTCAATTATCTGATTGCGTTCAACAGTTCCTTGACGGGCTCGAAATGCGGCACTCGAGTCGTTTCTAATGTTGTGGAGCCGCTTGCAATTGAACTTCCTTCCATCTTGCTTGGAATTCGTGAGGTTGTGAAGGTTCCGATTCCTGCCAGATAAACCTCTTCATTGTTCCTCAAAGCGTTGGCTACGTTTGCTGCTAATGCTCTCAACGCTTTATCAGCCTGAATTTTTGTCAGTCCGCTTTCTGTGGCAATGACATTTGCCAGATCTTGAGTAGTCATGCGATACCTCCTAATTAGTATTAATTTTTTGCATCCGGCATTATACATTGCAATTTTTATACCAATAAGGAAGATTTGATTTATTTATTAACTTATAGGGAATGTGATATTCATTTAGAGCATCAGTCTGATACAAATACGGTGGTATATTGCCATTTGAATGACATATATTAGCCGAATGAACATAAAAGATGCAAATAACGCCCATTTTTAAAACTTACCTATAATCTTTACGTATGCTTTTATGCCAACTATTTTATAGGTAATTGGTCAAACTTTATAGGGAGAACATGTTACTGAATGAAGGATAGGGAGATTGAATTGATTCACAAAGCTCAAAAAGGAGATAGTTTCGCGTTTGAGCAGCTTATAAGCAGCTATGACAGACAGGTTCTGAGTCTCGCTTATTCTATTGTAGGAAATTCCGACGACGCTCAGGATATCTATCAGGAAGCTCTGATCTCCGCCTATAAAGCGCTCCCAAAATTCCGTATGCAGAGTGATTTTTTCACCTGGCTCTATCGGATAGCGGTGAATAAAGCTATCAATTTTAAAAGAAAGAAGTTGCAATATCAGGTAGAATCGATTACAAAACCGGATTCAGATTCCTACGGCTCCGATCATGACTTACGAATTTCCTCCTCGGAAACACCCGAAGAAGTGACAATACAAAAAGAGATGAAGGATATTATAGAAGAAGCCGTTTTGCTTTTATCAACTCAGGAGAGAATGGCTTTCGTATTATGTCACCAACAAGGATATAAACTTCACGAAGCTGCAGAACTGATGGATTGCACTCTTGGAACTGTAAAGAGTTACCTATTCCGCTCCAGAGAAAAGCTTAAGGTACATTTAAAACCATACATGGAGAATTAGTATGTCCAAAGACAAACTCAAAGAAGAAGTATTGCTCTATCTTTACGGAGAATTATCTGAGGAAGATAAGCTCTCATTTGAGGAAGACCTCGCGAAATATGACAATTTACGTAAGATCTATGAAGCAGAGAAAAAAAATCACGAGTTTTTCTCCCTCAGTACGGAGAAAGAGATTTCTGATTCGCTCCTGCAAGATAGCAGAAGCGAATTACGTAGACGGTTGAAAGAAGAGAATAATTCATCTCTAACTGACTCTTCTGCCTCTGGAGGTCTGCTTCATCTCCTCTTTGGATCACCGTCTAAGATAGTGGCAGCACTTTCAATGCTGACATTTGGAATACTGCTCGGAAAGTTCGTTTCAATTCAGATTGACTTCGACAATAGCATAGAAGTCCACCAGCTAACCTCTTCGATTGAAGGTATTATCTCCAACGAACTGCTGGGTTCTGCTGACATGGAGATAGCCGACATGAAGATCATAGCCTATGATGCCGAATCGGAAGAGATAACGCTGTCAATTGATGCCGTTACAAGTGTCGCAATACGTGGGAATATCAGTAATCATAAAATTCAGACTATTTTGGCAGCGGCTCTCCAGAGCGATTTAGGTCCATCAATTCGCTTGAAATCCGTTGATCTTCTTCAAATGAATATCGGAAACATAGAAATAGTGAATGCTTTGATATACGCGCTTAAAAATGATGATAACCCCGGCGTCAGATTAAAAGCAGTAGAAGCGCTCGGACCTTACTCAGATAATTCTGATGTCAAGGAGGCTTTATTAAATACGTTAAAATTCGACCAGAATGCCGGTGTGAGAATCCAGGCTATTCTCGCTCTGAAAGACAATAAAGATCCAAAAGTTTTGGAGGTATTAAAACAGAAGATGGAATCGGATGAAAATGAATATATCAGAGACCAGTCAAGAGAATCAGTATCTGACTGGACAATAAATAAAACAGGACGCGAGATTTAATTGCGTAGGAGGAATAAAATGAGATCCACTAAAATTATGCTTGTACTATCTGTACTACTTTTAATGCAGGTAATTGCATTTTCTCAAGAAAGAGGAAAAATCACAAAAGAACGTGGTGAATACATTGAGACAATCGACAAAACTTATAAAATAAGCAAGGGCGGCAAGCTATATCTCAGCTCTGATGAAGGTCCTATCTATGTCGATACATGGTTTGAAGATAAAGTGCGTGTTATTGTAATTAAGAAGGCTGACGTAAGAAACGAATCCCGCGCTGAAGAAGTGTTTGAACAAATAGAGGTAACAATAACCAAATCGGGTAAGGATGTGACCATCAAAGCCAGAACACCTTGGCGTAGAAGCAGAAGAGGCTCCTCTCTTTCCTTTGAAATTACGGTGCCATATAAGTATAACGTGGATGTCAAAACCGATGGCGGAAGTATCCGCATAGCAGATCTCGAAGGTGATCTTACAGCAGAGACTGCGGGCGGTAGTATCAAAGTAGGGCAGATCAAAAATGGCAATGTCAAAGTTGAAACTGCCGGTGGTAGTATCAAGATAGTTGAAATTATTAACGGAAACGGGATAGCAAATACCGCCGGTGGTAGCATAAAAGTAGGCGATGTTTCCGGTGACCTTGAAGTTAATACTTCCGGCGGCAGCATAAAATTAGGCAAAATCGGAGGCAGAGCGAATGCACGTACTTCGGGGGGAAGTATAAAGGTTGAAGCAGGCGGTACTGACTTGGATGTCTCTACCTCAGGAGGAAGTATTTCTGTTAATTATGCAAACGGTCCCGTAAAGGTTTCCACTTCGGGAGGAAGTATTTCCATAGGCGACACGAAGGGTGATATAGAGGCAAGTACAGCCGGTGGAAGTATTCATATAGGTGAATCGGGCGGTGAAGTGAGGGCAAACACCGCAGGCGGCAGTATCACCGTAGAAGGTTCCCAAGGACCGGTAATGGTTGAAACAGCAGGCGGAAGTATCGAGATTTTGAATGCCCGCGGATTTATCGAAGCAGAAACAGCTGGAGGAGACGTGGAAGCTGAACTGATAGTCAGTGACAAAAAGATAGATACTCATGTCACTCTTGAAACAGCCGGAGGGGATATTACTCTCTATCTTCCTGCCAAACTCGCCGCAACATTTGATGTTGAGCTTAAAATTACGCGCCGCGCCTGGAGAGATTATAAAATATATTCGGACTTTCCGTTAAGCATAATCGACGATGAAGGAGGTTGGCGAGGCGATAAGATCATTGTAGCCGAAGGAGATATTAACGGCGGTGGTGACAGGATAAAAATCCGAACTACCAATGGAGATATTCGAATCAAAAAGATCAGATAATTTAGTTATATATCGTATTAAAGCCCTGGATCTTCCGAAAAGACTCGGGGCTTTTAATATTTAATGGTTCCGGATTAATCCCTTACCACTTCATGTAAAGACCGTCAGTTTATTTGAAAGCACAAAAAAAATCCCCTTATGGGGATCATCGGATAGTTTTAATAGGGGTGGAAGTTTAGA
>SORT01000046.1 GCA_004402895.1 Fidelibacterota bacterium MT.SAG.3
CGGAGCAATACCGGAGAAGGCGGTGAACAGCCGGACAGGTACGCCCATTCAAACCCAAATAAAATAGAATCGTGTTACGTAAAACAAATCTCAAGCGGAAGATTTGGGGTTACGCCGGATTATTTAGCTGCCGCAAATGAGATACAAATAAAGATCTCACAGGGTTCAAAACCTGGAGAAGGGGGCCAACTACCCGGCCATAAAGTTACCATGCCGATAGCAGTCATACGGAATTCCACGCCCGGTGTACCTTTGATCTCCCCTCCGCCCCATCATGATATTTACAGCATCGAAGATATCGCCCAGCTTATTTATGATCTGAAGAAAGTAAATCCGCGCGCACCAGTTTCAGTCAAACTCGTTTCGCAGCCGGGAGTTGGATTGATAGCGTCCGGGGTAGTCAAAGGCGGGGCGGACATTGTCCTAATTTCCGGACATGATGGCGGAACCGGAGCCAGCCCTCTCGGCTCTATAAAACATTGTGGATTCCCGTGGGAATTCGGACTCGCTGAAACACACCAGGTATTAACAGCTAACGGACTCCGGGAAAGGATGACCCTTAGAGTAGATGGAGGACTGAAAAATGCTAGGGATCTGATGATAGCTGCATGTCTCGGCGCGGAAGAATTTGATTTCGGGACGACCACACTTATAGCTCTCGGCTGTGTAATGGCTCGACAGTGTCACTTGAACACCTGTCCTGTCGGCATAGCAACACAATCTGAATCGTTGAAAAAGAAGTTCAAGGGTAAGCCAGATAATCTGATCACTTTTTTCTCAGGTCTTGCTGAGAATGTTCGACAGTTATTGACAGAATCTGGATTTTACTCAATAGACGACTTAGTGGGAAGGACAGACATATTGGAATTAAATCCTGATTTCTCTAAGTTGATCGTAGAACGCGGGATAAACCTCGACGCAATAATCAATTCATCCGCCACTAAAGGTCTGCCGCTAAAAAGCAAGAAGAAGTATTATTCTCCTCCCTCGAAGAGCGACGAACATTTAGACGAAGCGATACTTTCCGATTCCAGACAAGTTATTATGACTCATGGAAACTTGGTAATAAATAAAAGAGTTAGAAATACTGATCGTTCTATCGGTACCCGTCTTGCCGGCGAGCTTTCATTTCTCTTTGGAGAAAGAGGATTTAAAGGGAATATTCAGCTGCGCTTGAAAGGATTTGCGGGGCAAAGTTTCGGGGCATTTCTCATAGAAGGTCTCGAGCTGCGCCTAAATGGTGCCGCGAACGATTACGTTGGGAAAGGAATGGCGGGAGGTCTTATAACTATCCGGTTCGATAGAGCTATCAGAAAATCTCATCCTTCTCAAACGATTATCGGTAATGTTGCGCTTTACGGAGCTACAGGCGGTAAGTTGCTCGTGGCTGGGAAAGCCGGTGAGCGATTCGCTGTGAGAAATAGCGGAGCGATCGCCGTCGTTGAGGGAACGGGAAGCAACTGTTGTGAATATATGACACGGGGAACTGTTTTGGTTCTCGGAGCTATCGGCAATAATTTCGGAGCGGGAATGTCCGGTGGAGAAGCCTACGTTTGGATCCGTGATGAAGAATCATTTGAAAATCTTAACACTGAATTTGTCAGATCCGCTCCATTGCAGTCGGGAGATGAACGTGTTGTCCTGAAATTACTGCGTGACCATCGTTTGCATACCGGTTCGCTCTTAGCGAAGAGTATTATTAAGAACTGGAATACCGAAAAAACTGACTTTTATAAAATTATTCCCCTGACAATGGACATTATTAATTTCGACGAAATCTATGATCAACAGGTTTCAAAAAGAATGGGTATTCTGTTGAACGAATAAAAATCGATTCTTTATCGTTTTTTATGTTGACAAAGCAGGCAGACTAAGATCTTTTTAGTGGAATAGATGGAATTTTGTAAGTCCACCGGCGAAAATAAAGACCGAAAAGAGACCATCTTTTATCCAACAATGCAGATTTGGCTATTTCAACAATACCATCTTCCTCGTCTGGACATTATTGCAGTGAGTTTTCGTTTAGGTTCAGATGTCATATTTCTTATATCTTCCTAAATATTGTATTGTGGAATTAGATATGAAAGTTTCTCTAATGGATGAATTCCCCCAAGATAAATGGTTATGATTTAGTCGTTAATAGGAGTTTGAGATACGTTTTTGGAACAAGAATAATGTGCCTCACGAAGGATTACTTTTGTACTCCCGGTTGGAATCGAACCAACAACCTACGGATTAAGAGTCCGGTGCTCTGCCAGTTGAGCTACGGGAGCTTGCGAGGCAAATATTAAAAGGCTTACCTCTTCAAGTCAACGAATTTATTTCTAATGAGCCGGAAAAAGGATGGTTCATCCCGAACTTATCGTAAACATTCTCCGCGAAATAGTGTGAACCGAATATGATAAGTAATGAATCGTCATCCAATTTTTGCTTTGCTTCATCCACTGCAAAAGAAATGTCCGGTATTGAGGAGGACTCGATTCCAAGTTTTCTACCAATTTTTGCCAGTTCCACAGACGATATGGAATCATGTCCGGGAATTTCCGTGCATACTAATTGCTGCGCATAGGGGCTGAGAGCCTTTATCACTTCTTCCGAATTTTTATCTTTCATCAGCGCTATGGCTGCAATGATCTTCCGACCCGGGTAGTGCGCTTCGATTGAAATGAAAAGCACTTCAGTTGCCTGTGGATTATGCGCTACGTCGTATATGACTAATGGAAGTTCGGAAAGAACCTCCATCCTTCCCCTGAATTCTACACTTTCAAATCCCGCTTTTATCAGATCGCTTGTAAAATCCATACCAGGAATAGAATCCAGTACGGCTAATGCTGTTTGAATATTATCTATCTGATGCAAACCCATCAACGGAACTTTTAAATCTTCAATTCGTTTTCCGTTCAGGAGAGCGTCAAATGTCAATCCCTGTTCTGACGCCACGACATTTGAAATTTCACAAATTTGAGACGATTTCGTAAACTCACCATCAATTTCAATTGAAAATTTACTGAAGACGTCAAGCACGTTATCAGAATTGTTTGCTACGATACAAGGTACTCCTTTCCTTATCACAAATGCTTTTTCACCCGCTATCTCTTCAACGGTTTCTCCGAGATATTTTGTGTGATCAAGCCCTATAATAGTCAGTACAGAAATAATAGGTTCCACCAGCATTGTTGTGTCCAACCGAGCTCCCAATCCTGCTTCCGCGATGACAATATCCACCTCCATATCGGCAAAATATTTTAAGGCGATCAGAGTAGTGACCTCAAAAAACGACGCGCCGCTTTCAGCGACAGAGTCTTTCAGCGCTTCAGCATATTTTATAATTGATTCATCATCTATCGGAACTCCGTTCACTCTGATCCTCTCGTTGAAATTCACGAGGTGCGGTGAAGTATATAACCCCGTTTTCAGACCTTTTTCACGTAAGACGGCTTCTATCAGCGCCGAAGTTGAGCCTTTTCCGTTAGTTCCGGCAATGTGAATTGCGGGATAATTTTTTTGTGGCTCTCCTATTTCTTTCGCCAAAGATCTCGGCACATCAAGTCCAAGATGTATACCGAATGTTCTTAGCCCAAAAAGATAGTAGAGTGTTTGATCGTATTCTGAGGTGCGCAAAAGGGAATATTAGGTAATTGCTTTTACACGTGACTCTAACCTGTCCAAGGGTATTAGCTCCACTTCTGGCAATCTTCTCCCGAGAAAACGCTCTGCTGTTTCCTTGAACTTAAAAGGAAAATCGGAGACATAATACTCATGCTCAACGGGAGTATCCTCATTTGAGGCGCTTAAATCTTTATCGTTCAATATCCGTTCAAGTTCCGCCGCCGATGCTTCTGCGGAATCCACTAAAACCACTTCGTCACCCACTACTTCCTGAATTAGCGGTTTTAGTATCGGATAGTGCGTGCAGCCGAGAATCAGCGTATCGATGCTTTTATTTATAAGTGGAGACAGATATTCCTCTATAATTTCTTTTGTGACCTCTTTTGATTCCCACCCTTCCTCCACCAGCGGAACCAGAAGCGGACAAGCAGCTGATTCAACCTCTAAAGATGAATTGACCGCAAGCAATTCAGTTTTGTATGCTCCCGACGCTATAGTACCATGCGTACCAATTACTCCTATCTTACCGTTTTTGGTGATGTTTGCTGCAAAACCTGCTCCCGGTTTTATCACTCCTATGATCGGGATATCAAATTCTTTCTGCAACAAATCGAGAGCCTCCGCTGAAGCAGTATTACAGGCGATTATCATAGCCTTTACATTTTTGTCAGAGAGGAAAAACGCATCTTGTAGAGCGAATTCTCTTACTACCTGAGGGCTTTTAGAGCCGTATGGAACACGCGCAGTATCGCCGAAATAGATCAGTTTTTCATTGGGCAGTAGTTTAGAGACCTGTCTTACGACGCTGAGTCCCCCTATGCCTGAATCGAAGATTCCTACCGGTTTGTCATTCAATTTGATCTTCCATTTGCCGATAGGATCAGTTGTTCATATTTATGCTTGAATTTCCGTACACCTTCATAAACAGCTTCTGCAAATTTTTGTTTATATTTTGATGACCTGAAGTTTTTTTCCTCTCTTCGATTTGAAATAAAACCTGCCTCAATATAAGCATGCGGCATCGATGCTCCCACAAGTACATAGAAACCTGCTTGTTTGACACCTCTGCTCGGAGAGGAGATTTTCTTCTTGAGTTCTTTTACGAGCATCCCTGAAAGATCTTCCGATTCGCTCATGAATGCGGCTTGCGTAAGCGACGCGAGAATCAGTTTTTCTGTTGCTTGTTTTTCAAATTTCTCAGCGCTTGATTTATCATCGAACCGCAGCACAGAATTTTCTCTTTCCGCTACTTCTATGGCGCTTGCGGTTTTTCCGGGTCGAAGAATGTATACTTCAAATCCTCTTACATTTCTGTTTTTGGGAAAGCTATTAAGGTGAATGCTTATAAATAATTTGCCCTCATTTCGGTTAGCGATCTTCCCTCTTTCCTCAAGAGACACATATACATCTTCCTCACGCGTATAAACGACGTTAACCTTCAGTTTTTTCTCAATCAGTTTCCCGATTCTTTTGACAATATCAAGCACAACATCTTTTTCTTTTAGACCCGATGCGCTAATAGAACCAGGATCCTTGCCGCCGTGTCCGGCGTCAAGAACGATTGTATCGATAAGCCATCTTTCGCTGTTTCTCAGCAGGTCGTCTTCAACTTGTTTTCTTGTTATCCGCTCCGGAGTTCTTAGTGAAATTACAATTTGATGCGGATTTGTTGTTTGATATATTTCAGGATTTTCTACTTCACCCTTTAGTTTGAAGGATAACTGTGTTGATTCCTCCATTTGTACAGGCACTACTTTTACGACAGCACCATTAGTTGAAGCAGATACGATCGAAATTGAATCCGATATTCCGTTCACAATGGTCAGATATAACCAACCTAAGTCACGATTTATCCATGCCCGATATGAATCAAGGGGAAATTCCCGAGTAGTGGATATTTTTATCAGCGTGCCATTCGACTTTTGCTGAATGACGACGCCCGTTATATTCACCAAAGCAGTTTTTATTTCGAGTGTCTTGAGGTCGTCATCATAGGTTAAATGTTCCGGCATTACAGCATCCAAAATGCTCATGAATGCGTTAAATGGAATAAGAATATCGTGTTCTGACGGCATCACCGGTACGGGTAAATGAAGAATATCATCATGCCGGTCGGCACTGCTTAAATTTTCCATGAGAACATACGAACTGTATGCGGAGAGCTTCACACGCCATTCTTTGAATTTCAGATCCAGTTTCTTCTTTGGTTCAGAATAAAATGTTCCGGCTTCCAATAATTTCGCTAATTCTGTTCCACTAACGAAAGATACATTGTCTTTTTCGATGGTTTTCAGACTTTCAATTCTTCCGGCATCATTGGAATAGATAACTTTTATTTCGGAGCCGTATGACAATCCGTTAATTACCGAAATCAGAATGAAAAGAAAGGACAATTGCTTAATTCGATAAATCAACTTGTATTCCTATTTTATTTTCCACCGAATCTTCTATGCCGTTATCTCTTGATAAATGTTCTAATTTCAATGAAAGTGAAAAGTAAGAGGAAATTTCTTTCCTTGCAAGAACCATAAACCGATTTCCATCATTAAAAACAGCGCTGTTCCTTAAAACACCGGGCAAATCCTGTTCATAAAGATAAATTCTTGAGGCGAACGAGTCGGTTTTAAATCGCGTCGCGGCAAGGTATAACCGTAAACTACTCGGCGTCACGATTTTTATGTTAATTGAAAGTAATAATTAATATGAATTTTATCGTCATAGCTCTTCTCAAAAAATATATCCTAAGGAAAAAAACTGGAAAGCATCTAGATATTGATTAGTGTTGAAAGAATAGTTCAGATCGATTCTGTTCAACTTAATACCGAATCCCATAGAAAAACTTGAAGGATTGCTTGTTATGCCGAATCTTAGATATTGGTCATTCAAAATCTCAATTTCGGAGCCAATTCTGTAAACAGCTATCTGATTCTCTTCCATCTGATATTCGGCAATCAACAAAACATTATCCTCTACAGCGAATGAAGCGCCGATTCTCAGGCTCCTTGCGAGAGGATCTTCAGACTTAGAAAGTTTGGGCGCATTAACGTTTTTCGCTGACACCCCTAAGTTCAGTACATGATTGATTTTCATTGAAACCCCTATAGCCACACCGATAGTTGCCGCCGATCCATAACCGCTTATCCCGGTTGATAAATAACGTAAAGCCAACCCGACGGCAGCATCATTCAGTATCCTTTTACCGATTCCAATTGAAACTATATCTTCATGATATAGAGAAAACCCGAATCTGGACAATCCTATTTCGATATTTCCAAATTCAATATTAAACGGCATAGAGATCCCTGAACTGACTAACTCTTTCAATCCAAACGAACGCCCGTAAAGTATGTTCAATCTCCGACTATCACTGAAGCCCAATGAGCCTGGATTTCCGAAAATAGCAAAATTATTATTCACCAACGCGGCATAAGCGCCACCGAGCGCGGCAGCTCTTGTGGAATATAACCGTTCTTCGAATGCAGCTATTGCTACTCCGTCTGAAGCAAGAAAGAGGAATATGAGTAAAAGGATAGATCGTTTTGGAGATTGCGACTCGAATCGGATCATCTATGCACGGTTTCAGAATAGCAGAGAGCCGACAAGCCTAACCGATTTAGTGTAATAGACATTTCCGGACTTGTTTTCAACTCTCTGAATATTTCCTTTAAGAACAAAAGTCTGCGTGCGGGATGATCTGTAAATTGCGTGAAACACGGGACCTATGCCGACAAGCGTCTCAACGGTTTTCCCCGGATCAGAACTCCCTAAAAATCGTTTGTCACTGCGCGAAGAACGTGATAAACCGCCTGAAATAGATAATTTGCGCCGAACGCGATACTTGATCCGCCCTTCTACGAAGGTGATCACCCTGCCTGCGGTTCTTTGCTCTATGAATTTATCCCAATTTAACTTTCCGTCTTCCTCTAATTCTATCACCGATGAAAATAGTAATGAAACAGTTCTGTTCATTTCCACGATTGTTGATTGGCCGTACTTGAATTTTCTCAGGACGAGAGATCGGATAGGCGTTATTCTGTCATCAAAATCATAATCAAAATAATTTGCGAGTACACTGAAAGACTGATTAGTTTTTATATTCGGCGTTAATTTCAATTTCAATTCCGATGAAATAAAGAATATTCTGTTCCAATGATTATCAGCGCTTCGTTCTCCGAACAGGTACACGATATGATTTAAATTTGTTGAAACCCGGATCTCCAACCTGAAATCACTTTCAAACCGATGCTCATATCTTGATTCTATTAAAAGTCTTATCTCATCTCTGTCATCAAAGTTACTGCTATCGGGCGTATCATACCTCAATCTGTTCGAGACGGCTCGGAATGAAATTGAATCTTTATTCGTCGGCTGAAAATTCAGGAACGCCGCTACTCGCACTGTTCCGGCTTCATTATCGGGAGAGAGCAGTGGAAGATTTATTCCTGAAACTGAAGAGGAGACGGAATATTTTTGCAGTGAGTTCTTGAAGCCGATACTGAACCTGCCGTTTAAGTTTTTCTTCTCAAATGATAAAGCCAACCGGTTTTCCGATAATTCATCTTTTCTTTTCCTGTTAAAATTTTCTATATCACCTTGTTGGGACTCTATTCTTGTTTCTTTGAATATAAAATTCGTTGACCATCTAAAATTAAAGTTATCCGTCAACTTGTACCGTAAATTATTACCGAATCTCTTGAATTCTTCAATCCGAGATTCAATCTCACCAGACTCGCTGATGTAATAATCATATCGTTTTTCTTTAATATCGGCGTAAAACGAATCGCTTGTGGACTCATAGAATTCTCTCGAAAATTTAGCAGTTGCACGGTTTGACTCATTTTTCCTTACGTTAAAATCTTCTCTGTACATATTGGCGCTTATAAAACTGTTCCAGCTGTCTTTCTTATATCTGCTGCTTGTCAACGATGAATGAAACCGATATCCGGCATCATTTTGCTCTCTTCGTGAATCCCAAATGGGACCTGCCACCATTTCAAT
>SORT01000047.1 GCA_004402895.1 Fidelibacterota bacterium MT.SAG.3
TCTTCTCGCAGCCTTCGTTTTTAAGCGCGTCTATCTGAAGGTTGAAATTCTGATCTGTCGTTGATACTCTTGCATAACCTACTTTCATATAATAGCTCCGTTAGAATGTTTAGAATGGATCATTTTGATATAAAAAGAGCGGTATGACTTGTAATAGCCTTACCTCTATACATAATACATATACGTTATAACAACTTGGATTTTCGGGGAATAAGCGCCTTTACAGGCTCTTCAGGATAGTATCAAAAACGTCTGGAGGGGTTACTTATGAGAATAAGCAATCGAGACGGGGTTTTGAGACAAGATTAGGGGGTTATATGTAACATATTGGGTGTTCAAATAATGGGCAAGTTTAATTCAGTTGGTTGAAAATGACTTGTATTAATGATTCAGTTGAATAAATTCTTACAAGAATTAAAAGAAAGTTTACTAGTTTTAATATCGTAATTTTATGGTATTATTATTTATAGCAGGGTAGTGCCTGATATTTAGGCGCTGATTATGAATATTAATTCATAATCAACATTAGATAATTAGATATTGTTTAAACCGCCTCAGTTTATCGACAAAGGAAAGAATAACAGCTGGCAATAAAAGGGTGAAATAATACAAGAAAATGAACTTTCGTTTCCGAAAAGCAAGGCTTTTACCAGTTCCGTTTTTAATTAGTATCTCCATTGTTCTCATTTATAACATCGGATATTCGCAGGATATTAAGATTGTTTTATTGCATTCGAACAGCGGTAATGGAGTATTGGAGAACTGTGGCTGTCCGGAGCAACCTTTAGGAGCATTGGAAAAGCGGTCAGCGCTCATAAAGGAAATCAGAGAATCAAATGAGCATGTTCTCCTTTTTGATTCAGGCGACTTATTATCTTCCGTCGGAAACTCAATAAAAGACAGTCTGGCTCTAGCATCAATAATTTTAATGGATTACGACGCCATCACCGTCGGTGATCAGGAATTTTCAAGTGGCGTAGATTTCTTCCAAAGGGTAGTTAATATTGGTAAAATACCGTTCGTTTCCTCGAATCTTACAATTGAAGGAAAGTCACCAGCTCTTCCATACCGCATATTCAATATTGGTGGTATTCATATAGCAGTAATTGCTGTAATTGATCCTTCGGTTTTTTTCCTTTTCCCTAAGGATAAAAAAATAGGAATTGAGGTTACGAACCCGGATGATATTTTACCCGGTCTAATTTCGGAAGTGGAGAGAAAATCAGATATGATAGTTCTTCTATCTCATTCTGGTTATGATGAAGATCTGATGCTTGCCGCGAAATACCCGTCTATTGATATAATAGTTGGAGGTCATTCACAGACTTTGTTAGAAGAACCGACGAAGGTTAATGAAACGTTGGTAGTTCAGTCAGGGCAAAGCGGCTTTTATCTCGGTGAATTAAACCTCATACTTGAGAGCAGCGGTAAGATTTTATCTTATGAATGGAGGTTGATACCTCTTACTTTAGAGTTGCCGGATGACCCGGAAATACTTTCACTGATAGAAGAATACGATCAGATTGTGTCGTCAGGGAGAATGAAAAATGCCCCTGTTTATCTGCCGCTTTTAGAAAGTAAATTTGCCGTTCTCGCCAGTAATGATTGCAAGGATTGTCACATTTCCGAGTACAATGCCTGGAAAAAAGACGACCATTCAGTTGCCTTTAAAACGATCGTGGATGAGAGAAAAACAAAAGACTCGGAGTGTCTTTCATGTCATACCTCCGGATTTGGACGTGATGACGGTTATATGTCGTTTTCATTGACTGCGCATTTAGTGAACGTTAACTGTACAGAATGTCACCATACAAGCAGGGAACATTTGGAAAATCCTTCAGAAACGCCTGTGGAAAAAATTGTCGAAGCTACCTGTAAGCGATGCCATAATACTACGAACAGTCCCGAGTTTGTGTATGCAAAATACTTTTTTAAAACAAACCACACTCTGAAAATTTTATACGATGGTAAAAACTATCATATAGTGAAGAGTGGAGAAAGCCTTTCCTTAATAGCATTGATTAAGTGGGGAGAGATGTCTATGTGGAGTGATATTTATCGACTGAACAGGAATGAAGTGAACGACCCCGACGTTATATATCCAGGTCAAAGACTTATTATACCGGAGATAAAAAAATGATATTAAAATTTATATTTATAACTCTGTTCTATTCGGTAATAGCGCTCAATATATTACAGAGTTCGCCGGTTTTCGCGCAACAGGCTGATAACGTAAAAAAGGTATTATCTATCGGTGATGAAGCGCCGAAGTTTGTTTTGAGGGATCTGTCGGGAGACTTTATATATCTCAGGGATTATTCCGGGAAGAAACTACGTCAGCCATGGAAGAAGGGGGAAAAGCATGTGGTAGTGCTAAGCTTCTTCGCCACATGGTGTGTACCATGTAAGACGGAGATACCGATTCTCGACGGGATAGCCGCAAAATTCATGGACGAACCGCTAAAGATTTATTTGGTGGATTTAAATGAAAAGGAAGAGCTGGTAGTTCCGTTCATCGATTCGCTTGACGTTTCGATTCCTGTATTATTGGATCAATATGGCGTGGTTGCGGAAAAGTATGGTGTGGTCGCGCTGCCGCAAACTTTTCTCATTGACAAAGAAGGCACTATCAGGTATCTTAGCCGGGGCTTGAAAGACGAGGAGAAATTTCGTTCAAGCATAACAAAGAATATCGAATCCTGGCTTAATGTTGAAAATTGATTTAACGCTATACGAGGTGAGCTCATTATGAGAGATTCATTAAAGGCATTATTCTTCTATCTGTGCGCTTTCTGGTTTATTACACAGGGAACTATATATGCTCAAAATCAAACGAGCGCTTTTAAGAAAATTCGCGTTGCCGTACTTGATTTTGAGGGTAAGGGGATATCGGCGATGGAAGCATCAGTGCTAACTGACCGTTTGCGAAGCAATTTGGTAGAGACTGGCGTCTTTGATGTCATAGAACGTGGTAAGATGGAAGAAATCTTTGAAGAGATGGAATTGCAGCTATCTGGATGTATTAGTTCCGAGTGCGCTGTTCAGGTTGGTCAGGTGCTTGGAGTTAGTCGAATGATCACAGGCACAATAGGGAAATTCGGTAAAACTTATACAATTGATGTGAGGGTCATCGATATAGAGACAAGCAGGATAATTGAAGCAATACCGCTGGATTATACAGGTGAGCTCGAGGGGCTTTTGGGCGAAATACGAAAGGTTGCGTTCAGATTATCCGGAAGGGAAGCAGAACCGACCCGTACACCAGCAATTGCCACACCGACTCCTCCAAAAGTTAAGGAAGCTCTTGCAAGCCTTACTTTGGCGAGTGTTCCAATTGGAGCGACCGTTTACATTGATGGCATCAAATTAGGACTTACGCCGACTACATTGGATGAGGTCAGAACGGGCAAGCACGATCTCAAGTTCACCAAGAACGGTTATCTAGAATATGAAAAAGATATAACAATTGAGCCGGGGGAAAGCAAAGTCGTCACGGTAAAGCTTGAGAGATTCAACGTGATTGACATCGTCTCCAATCCGAGGGGAGCCACTGTTTTCATCGATGAGGAATTAAAGGGAATATCGCCGATAAAAGTTAATCTTCTTTCAGGAACTTACACATTAAGATTAGTGCAGAAAGGGTATGACAGGTGGGAGAAATCTGTAAAAATCGACCAGGATTGGAAGTTTGATGTCAAGCTGCTTAAATTGGTACCGGTGCAATTCCTGTCAGAGCCTATCGATGCTGAAGTATACCTGAACAACAAGTTCATCGGCAGAACACCTACTCTAACGACCGTGCCTGAAGGAACGTATTCTATCATTTTTCGAAAGGAAAATTACAACTCAGTTGCCCAGCAAAAAGATATTCGCAGGCAGACTACATTGAACGCGAAACTGAAAATGACCGATGAATACAAAAAGATTCTTGCGGCTCAAAGCGGTAAAAGCTCTCTTCCATGGTTTAAAATTATGGGAGGAACCGTATTAGCGGGTGGAGCTGCTGCTGCCGCTCTGATTTTGAGTGGAGCTGCTGCTGACGAACCGACCACAGGCGGTGGGGATGAAATCGGTACACCACCGGCTCCTCCTAATTAGATGGAGGTAATGTAAATATAAAAAATGGTTTCGGACTCAAAACTTTGCTTACTGCTTTCTTAATGGAGAACACTTTGCTTAAAAAGACACTACTGCTGGCACTGACAATGTGTGCGGCGGCAACACTGGCTATTTCCCAGCCGGTTTACGCGCAAACCAGAGAATTCAAACATAACGGCACGAAACTATAGTTTACTATGGTAGCGCATCAGTCATCGAATAGGAGAATATAGACGTTGAGATCAATTTACGGCGCAGTTATCATTTCATTTTTGTTTTCGCTGTCAAACGCATGGGCTCAGGTTGGCGACAACACCGCGTTGAACCTTGTCTGGCATGAGGCATCTGATGATATTTTCACGCGCGGCTATATATTAACAGCCGGCGGTAACTTAAGAGCTGAGCTAGACATTGACCAGGACGGCAAAGGAGAGTTTTTGACGTATGAGCAAGATGGTGGTCAGAAAATTGTCTATCTCTTTGAGGCATCGGGCGACAACAACTACGAGATCATCTGGCAGCATCAGTTTTCTGACGGTGTGACCGGTTTAGTCGGTGGTGAGCGCGGTATCATGGTGACGGATATAGACAACGATGGTCGTCAGGAGATCGTAGTCATCGTTGATTCTGAAAAACCCGGGACCGCAAACGGTTTCAATGCTGGTCATATATTCGAGTGGGACGGTCGGGACATAAACGGGGCTTCTGAAATAGGTTTATCCCAGACACCCACAGCGACGTTTGACCCTCCCAGAGATGCAGCCGGCAGAGTCGCTTTGGAGAATAACTCCTTGGCAATGGACTTGGACAACGACGGCAACATCGAACTTATTCTGACCCATCGTGGCGGCAACGGTAAGTTACTATCAATTATACAGCTTACCTCGACCGACTTAGCAGCCAATGGAGTTACGATGACCGTTGAATTTGATGAAAATTTTGCCGACACAGATGTAACTCATTTTCTGGCGAAGAACACCGGTTTCGGTATAACTGACGTTGACAAGGACGGCTTGAAAGAGATCATCATGTTTGACGATAACACCGGCTTTGTTCGTGTTTATGAAGGCACGGGCGCTAACTCGTATGCCTTTGTGAAGGAGTGGCAGCCGAACCCGTCCGGTTGGACTGAGTTCACCACCGTAAAGAGTCAGATACCGGAAGCGGATTTTGACAATAACGGCGTTATGGAGCTCTATCTTTCCGATAATAAAGGTAACTCTTGGATCATAACTCCCAATGGCAATGTTACCTCGATGTTCGACGACGCTAACTGGACCTTGCTCCACGATTGGAAGGTCGGCAACGTGTACAATGAAGGTGGCGAGATTCGCGGAAGCCTCATAGGTGATGTTGATCGTGACGGTAAACCGGATATTTATCTTGCCGGTAACAACTTCGGTTCGATTCTGGACATAGAGTATGACGGCGGAGATGTTACGGTTGGAAGTAATTACAGTTATTTCGTTACTGCGATTGATGCCAACGACGATGTTGACGGCGGTCATTTTGCCCGTCCGGCTAACATACAATTGACTGATATGGATGGTGACGGACACCTTGAGATTCTGGCGATCGTCCCATGGACGGGCGCTAATCCTGTAGACAACTTGGAAGGGTTGTATGTGTTTGAACACCCAGCCGGAGTGTCGGACAATCCTTTTGACCTAGACGGTTTTACGCTTTTTTTCTCTCCCAACGCCACCGCCGGTTATGATGTAAACAGAATACCTTTCTCATTTGACACAGTCCTTGGCTCCAATGTTTTCGCAGGCGACGATACGAATCATGAATTTAACATTACCTCAGGTTTTTCATTTCCATTTTTTGGTACCAATTGGACAAACATTTGGGTCCGGTCAAACGGAAACGTTACATTCGGCGACATCTCAAACACCATATTTTTTGATCCGATGGATTTCGAACTGGAATTGCCGATGATAGCCGCCTTCTTCACAGACCTGGATCCCTCCACCGGCGGTGGGGTCTTTTTCAAAGAGGAAGCTACCAAGTTTACGGTTACGTGGTACATCATTCCTGAATTTGAAGTTTTGAATTCGAATACGATTCAGCTTGTTCTGTTCAACAGCGGTTCATTTCAAATAACATACAACGGAGTTGATATAGTCACACCCGATAACGGTAGTCTTACAGTTGGCTTCAATTCCGGCAGAACCAATCCGCTCAAACAATCAGTCGATTTCACTAATGTATCAATAAACGGCGGCTCAAATGACATCCTGTTTGAATTTTTCGGACCACAAGAGCCTACTATCTCCCTCTCGCCGAGTCCGCTGAATTTCGGAGATGTGCAGGTTGGGTCTTCGGGTCAGATAGTATTGAGCATCAGTAATAGCGGGGGTGCCGCACTAGATATCAGTAATATCACGTCATCAAACAGCCAGTTTACGGTGGCTTCTCCCACCAGCTTTCAGGTAGCTGCAGGAGCAAGCATAAATAAGACGGTGACATTCGCTCCTACTACCACAGGTTTAAAGAGCGGAACTCTCACCGTTACGAGCAACGCCTCGAACTTGCCTTCGGCAACCGTTGACCTGAGCGGGACGGGGACTGTCGCGCAACTCAGTGAATTCAAAATAACAGCTTCTGATGGAGCGATAGATGATCAGTTTGGGCGGTCAGTTTCCATCTCCGGCGACTATGCCGTCGTGGGAGCTCGTTTAAATGATGATAATGGACTTTCTTCAGGTTCGGCGTATGTGTTCAAACGCAGCGGCACGAGCTGGGCAGAGGAAGCAAAACTGCTTCCTTTCGATGGGGCGGGAAGTGATCTGTTTGGAGGATCGGTCTCCATCTCCGGCGACTATGCCGTCGTGGGAGCTCGTTTAAATGATGATAATGGAAATGCATCAGGTTCGGCGTATGTGTTCAAACGCACCGGCACGAGCTGGGTAGAGGAAGCTAAACTGCTTCCTTCCGATGGGGCTGCAAATGATCTGTTTGGAGGATCGGTCTCCATCTCCGGCGACTATGCCGTCGTGGGAGCCTTCACGGATGATAATGGACTTTCTTCAGGTTCGGCGTATGTGTTCAAACGCACCGGCACGAGCTGGGCAGAGGAAGCTAAACTGCTTCCTTCCGATGGAGCGGGAAGTGATTTCTTTGGAATTTCAGTCTCCATCTCCGGTGATTTGGCGATTGTTGGTGCTTATGCCGATGATGATAATGGACTTTCTTCAGGTTCGGCGTATGTGTTCAAACGCACCGGCACGAGCTGGGCAGAGGAAGCTAAACTGCTTCCTTCCGATGGAGCGGGAAGTGATTTCTTTGGAATTTCAGTCTCCATCTCCGGTGATTTGGCGATTGTTGGTGCTTATGCCGATGATGATAATGGACTTTCTTCAGGTTCGGCGTATGTGTTCAAACGCACCGGCACGAGCTGGGCAGAGGAGGCAAAACTGCTTCCTGTCGATGGGGCGGGAAGTGATTTATTTGGATTTTCAGTTTCCATCTCCGGTGATTTGGCGATTGTTGGTGCTTATGCCAATGATGATAATGGAACTGATGCAGGTTCGGCGTATGTGTTCAAACGCACCGGCACAAGCTGGGCAGAGGAGGCAAAACTGCTTCCTGTCGATGGGGCTGCAATTGATCAGTTTGGATTTTCAGTTTCCATCTCCGGCGACTATGCCGTCGTGGGAGCCGTAGGGGATGATGATAATGGAGATGGTTCAGGTTCGGCTTATCTGTATAATGTTTTCACTGCATCGCCTACGGCTTCAATCTCCCTCTCGCCGAGTCCGCTGAATTTCGGAGACGTGGAAGTTGGGTCTTCGGGTCAGATAGTATTGAGCATCAGTAATAGCGGGAACACCGCTCTTGATGTTACTAATATCACGTCATCAAACAGCCAGTTTACGGTGGCTTCTCCCACCAGCTTTCAG
>SORT01000048.1 GCA_004402895.1 Fidelibacterota bacterium MT.SAG.3
ATTAGTATTGAAGGGACCGATACCGGGAGCCATTAATTCTACTATAAGAATTTGGCGAGAATATCATGGATACCTACCTGTTCCATAACTGCTCGCACGGCGCCACCCGCGATTATTCCCGTTCCCGGCGATGCCGGTTTCAATACTACTCTCGCTGCGCCGAACTTTCCTATTATTTTATGAGGAATCGTCCCTCCCATCAGCGGTATCTTCACAATATTCTTTTTTGCGACGTCCTTTCCCTTATTCACTGATGAAAGAACTTCACCCGCCTTGCCGAGACCTATTCCGACATGCCCCTTACCATCTCCGACGACCACAAGAGCGTTGAACCCGAACCTTTGTCCGCCCTTGACCACTTTGGACACGCGATTGATCTTTACTACCTTCTCATCGAGAAGATCTAATTCCGATAAATTAATTCGTCGCAACTGTTATCCTTAAATTTTTAAGTCGTTTTCACGGGCGCCTTCGGCAACGGCTTTTACCCGTCCGTGATATAGGTAACCGTTTCTGTCAAAAACTGCCGCAGTGATCTTCTTTTTCTTTGCTTCGTCCGCTAAATTCATTCCTACCAACTTGCTTAGTTCGACTTTACCGCCTGATGATCCTTTATCTTTCAATTCTTTTCCCGCTGTTGAAGATGTCACGAGAGTATTCCCCGAAACGTCATCAACCAATTGAGCGTATATATGCTTGAGCGAACGAAATACGACTAAACGTGGTTTCTCCGCAGTTCCGCTCATACGAGATTTTATCCTTCTCGCTTTTTTCAGTCTTAAGGCGGTTTTTATTTTATTCTTATCCTTCAATTCTTCCTCATAGCTTTATGCGGCAGCCGTGGCAACCTGCTTACCTGCTTTCTTCCGTACATATTCGTTTAAATATCTTAATCCCTTGCCCTTATAGGGTTCCGGTCGTTTAATAGCCCTTAGATTCGCGGCAACCTGTCCGACCAATTGCTTGTCAATTCCCTTAATTGAAATTTGAACCTGCAGGTTACGAAATTCCGATTTTAGCTGCGCATCAGGCTTTTGAATATCGAAGGTGATGCCTTCCGGTGCTTCAAATAGAACGGGATGGGAAAATCCGAGACTGAGAAGGAGCTTACTCCCTTTCAGCTCTGCTGAGAATCCTATCCCTATCAATATGAGAACTTTTTCGTATCCTTCACTGACGCCGATCGTCATATTTGCTAACAATGCTCTATATAATCCGTGTAAAGAGCGAACCTGCTTTTCATCGTTTGCTCTTGTCAGCGTAGCGATTCCGTCTGTCACTGTTACACTGATACGCTCGTCGAGCACCTGAGATAATTCACCTTTTGGACCTTTTACGCTAATGAGCGTTCCCGATTGTTTCAGCTCAACACCTTCAGGTAAAACTATCGGTTCTTTACCAATTTTTGACATTCCTACCTCTACCAAACCCGGCAGAGAACTTCTCCGCCATGATTTGTTTTCTTTGCCTCATTTCCGGTGACAACTCCGGAAGAGGTGCTGATTATTGCTATTCCGAGTCCATTTCTCACCCGTGGAATGTTACTTGCATTACAGTAAACACGTCTTCCCGGCTTAGAAACGCAATCGATACCCGCGATGACTCCCCTCCCCTCGCCAAAGTACTTCAGATATATTCTCAGGATCCCCTGGGGACCTTCGTCTACATGAATGATATCCTTAATATAGCCCTCGCGGCGAAGTATCAGAGAGACTGCTTTCTTCAAATTTGATGATGGAACGTCTACCCATCTTTTTCCTGCCATTTGGGCGTTTCTAATTCTCGTCAGATAATCCGCTAACGGATATGTGTGCGACATCTAATGCTCTCCCTTACCAGCTTGCCTTTGTTATACCGGGTATCTCGCCCTTGAGCGCTAACTCCCTGAAACATATTCTGCAGAGTCCGAATCTCCTGTAATATGAACGCGCTCGGCCGCACCGTTGACAGCGGTTATACTCCCTTACGGCAAACTTTTGAGTCTTCTTCTGCTTTGCTATCCATGATTTTTTTGCCATTAGTTAATTACCCGGTTCCGCCGTCTCGAGAATCCTGAAGGGCATTCCGAGCGACTTCAGCAGCTCGTAACCTTCTTCATCCGTATTGGCTGTGGTTACTATTGTTATGTCCATTCCTCTTATCTTATCAACTTTATCGTAGTCGATCTCCGGAAATATTATCTGTTCTTTTACGCCGAAAGAAAAGTTGCCGAAACCATCGAACGACTTCTCTCTCAAACCGTTGAAATCTCTCACTCGAGGTATGGCAATGGATATCATCCTGTCAAGGAACTCGTACATCCTGCTTCCTCTTATCGTTACCGTAGCTCCGACAGGGTCTCCCTGTCTGATCTTGAAATTTGCGATAGCTTTCTTTGCCCTTGTCACAACCGCTTTTTGACCGGAAACGACGCTGATATCATCTGTTATCGATTCAAGATCCTTAACCTCGTCCCTTGCAGTCGAAACACGGGAGTTTATAGATATTTTGCTGAGCTTCGGTACCATATTTGCATTTGAATATTCAAATTTATCTATCATATACGGTATTACTTTGTCCTTATAGTATACCTTTAAGCGAGGAACGTAATCTCCCTTTGTCTTAGGCGCTTTCTTCGTCGCCTTTGCGGTAGGGGCTGCCTCAGATTTTGCTTTAGCCGTAGCCTTAGGCTTTGACTTTTTAGCCGCCTCTTTTACTTCCTTCTCTGCCTCAGGTTTCTCCTGTGCCTTTGCCTCTTGTTTCACCTGTGGCACTGCCACCTTTTTCGGTTTCGCCGTGGTTTTCTTTGCAACAGCATCTTTAGGCGCCGTCTCCGTTTTAACCTCAACCTGCTTCGCTTCAGTTTTTGCCTTTGCCACCGGTGGTTTCACCTCTGGCTTTGCCGCTTTATCTTTTTTATCAGCCACTTCTAAGTAATCTCTCCACAGTGAGAGCAAACTCTCACCTTACTGCCGTCATCCAGCGTTTTATGTTTTTCCCGCGTCGGAGTGTTGCATTTACTGCATATAAGCATCACATTCGACACATGAATTGGAGCGGAAAATTCCATTATGCCGCCCTGTGGATGTTTCTGGGACGGTTTTGAATGTCTTTTTACAAGATTCAGTCCTTCAACAATTACCCTGTTCTTCTTCGGTATAGTTTTGAGGACTTTCCCCTTTTTCGCAACACTTGTACCCGAAATAACGAGAACCTGATCGCCTTTTTTTACCATTTTACACAACCTCCGGAGCCATAGAAATTATCTTCATATGATTCTTCTCGCGAAGTTCTCTTGCAACAGGGCCGAAAATACGAGTGCCGATCGGCTCGGAAGCATCGTTTACGAGCACCGCGGCGTTTTCGTCAAATCTGATGTACGAGCCGTCTTTTCTCGCACGCTCTTTCTTTACCCGCACGATTATCGCCTTCACGACCTGCCCCTTTTTCACCATCCCGTTAGGTATTGCGCTCTTAACGGTTATCACGACGGTATCGCCCAAGGTTGCGTAACGCTTTTTCGTACCACCTAATACCTTTATGCACATGATGCTTTTTGCGCCTGTATTATCGGCTACGATCAATTTTGTCTGTGTCTGGATCATCCCTATTTCGCCTTCTCAATAATTTCCGACACGCGCCATCTTTTCAGTTTACTGATCGGTCTCGACTCGATTATCCTGACGGTGTCGCCCATGCTGCATGAGTTATTCTCATCGTGAGCCATGAACCGTTTAGACTTCCGCACCATCTTACCGTATTTAGGATGGGGGAATCTCCTTTCGACTTTAATGACCACAGTTTTATCGTTGACATCGCTCATTACCACACCTGTAAGCGTTTTCCTTCTGCCGCTTTCACCGCTCACTATTCGTTCTCCTTAACATCTTGCTTTTTCGTTTTGCCGGGTAATTCGCTGAGTCCCAACCTATCTTCGTGTATGACCGTCTTTAACTGTGCAATGTTTCTTCGCGCCTTTTTAATCCGTTGCTGGTTTTCCAGCTGCCGGAGCGAGTGTTGAAATTTGAGGTTTTCCAACTCCTCGACCGAATCGCGGAGTCTATTTGATACTTCGTCCTCCGTAAGTTCTCTTAATTCCTCTCTTTTCATCGCTACACTTCTACCCTCTTAACTATTTTCGTTTTTATCGGCAGTTTATGCTGCCCAAGTCTGAATGCTTCATGCGCCAATTTTTCGTCAACACCGTCTATCTCGAACAGAATCCTTCCCGGCTTCACCACCGCCACGAAGTATTCCGGTGAACCCTTACCTTTGCCCATTCTGGTTTCGGCGGGTTTCTGTGTCACGGGTTTATCAGGGAATATCCGTATCCAGAGCTTTCCGTGTCTTTTGACCTTTCGGGTTATTGCGACACGCGCCGCTTCGATCTGTCTCCCCGTTATCCATGCAGCCTCGAGCGCCTTCAAGCCATAGGTACCAAAAGCTACTGTTGAACCGCGATATGCCAATCCGGCTCTTTTACCGCGATGATGTTTCCTGTGTTTTACTTTCCTCGGCTCTAACATCTAATCTTTCTTCTCAATTCTTCTTAACGGCTGCGCTTCACCGCTGTAGATCCAAACCTTTACACCTACACAACCGTAGGTCGTGAAGGCTGTTACGCTGGCGTAATCAATATCGGCGCGCAATGTATGCAGCGGAACTCTGCCTTCCTGAAACCGTTCTCTTCTGCCCATCTCGGCGCCTCCGAGCCTTCCGCCTGCTCCAATTTTAATTCCCAATGCCCCCATTCTCATAGTGGACTGAATAGTTTTCTTTATCGCTCTTCTGTAAGAGACTTTTTCTTCCAACTGTTTCGCGATGTTCTGCGCAACGAGAAATGCGTCGAGTTCCGGACGTTTGATCTCGCTGACATTTATTTGCACTTCCCGGTCAGTCAGCTTTCTGAGTTCTTCGCGGAGCTTATTGACCTCAGTCCCCTTGCTGCCTATAACTATGCCCGGTCTCGCCGTGTGGATCGTTATCGTTATCCTCTTATTGGTTCGCTCTATCCTGATTTTTGAAACCGCTGCTTTATCGAGACGCTTGTTCACATAACGCCTCAGCATTATATCTTCGTTCAGTTTTTCGGCAAAATTCTTTTCATCGAACCAGTGGGAATCCCAGGTCTTTATATACCCGAGCCTGAACCCTATCGGATGTACTTTTTGTCCCATACTTAAGCCCTTACTCCTTTTTTACGTTCATCCTGAGTTGCAACAATTACGGTCATATGAGCAGTTCTCTTCAATATTGGTGTCGCCCTGCCCATCGCTCTCGGACGGAATCGCTTGATTGACGGACCCCCGTCGATATAGACCTCCTTGACGAACAACTTCTCGGGATCTACATCTCCACCCTCTAAGTTTACGAGGTTAGCTATTGCGCTGCGTACCGTTTTCTCTAATTCCGTTGCCGCCTTCTTTTTAGAAAAATGAAGAATATTTATTGCCGTTTCCACATTCTTGCCCCGAATCAGGTCTGCCAACAGGCGAACCTTGCGGGGTCCTTGTCTTGAATATTTTTTAATTGCTTTTGCGTTCAATTTTTATCGTACCTTTGATGATGAATCTTTGCTGCTGCCTGCGTGACCTCTGAATGTGCGTGTCGGTGAGAACTCGCCCAGCTTGTGTCCTACCATATTTTCCGATATATATACAGGGATAAACTTCATTCCGTTATGCACTGCGATCGTATGTCCCACGAAATCCGGTGGGATCGTCGTCCTGCGCGACCAGGTTTGAATGACCTTTTTACCGCGAGTCTTGTTCAGCTCCGTGATTTTCTTCATAAGCCGTTCGTCAACGTACGGTCCTTTTTTTATTGACCTTGGCATACCCTACTTTGTCCTTCTCTTAATGATCAATTTATCCGACAGCTTCTTTCTGCGGGTTTTCCCACCCTTTGAGGGTTTGCCCCACGGTGAAACGGGATGTCTTCCTCCCGAAGATTTTCCTTCGCCGCCACCCATCGGATGGTCAACAGGGTTCATCGCGACGCCGCGAACCTTAGGTCTTCTTCCTAACCAGCGGGAGCGTCCTGCTTTACCGATGACTATAAGTTCATGATCTCTGTTCCCCACCTGTCCTATCGTAGCGACACACTCTTTTCGAAGCATACGAATTTCGCCCGAAGGCATCTTCAGTGTGACATAACCGCCTTCTTTAGCCATCAGCTGAGCGGATGTGCCCGCGCTTCGGACAGCCTGTCCCCCTTTTCCGAGAGTCATCTCGACATTATGCACCATTGTACCGGTGGGAATATCTTCCATCGCAAGTGAATTACCCGGTTTCAACGGAGCGCCTGTGCCCGATTGCACACTGTCGCCAACCTTCATTCCGACAGGATAAAGAATGTACCGTTTCTCCCCGTCCGCATAAAAGAGCAGTGCGATCCTCGCGGACCTGTTCGGATCATATTCGATAGCCGCTACCTTAGCCGGAATCCCCGTCTTATCTCTTCTGAAATCTATAATACGGTATCTGCGCTTATGACCGCCGCCCCGCCTGCGGGAGGTAATTCGCCCGTTGTTGTTCCTGCCACCCGTCTTCTTCAAGACTGAGAGAAGACTCTTCTCAGGCTCTGTTTTCGTTATCTCGGCAAAAGTCGAGGTAGTTTTATACCTTTGAGCGGGTGTCGTCGGTTTATATTGTTTAATCGGCATCTAATCCATGTCTTAAATTAAGATGGTTCGTTTTCATAAATATCAAGTGTCTCGCCGGAAAGAAGCGTTACTATAGCTTTCTTCCAGTTCGACTTTTTCCCCGAAGTGCGGATAACTCTTCCGCCGCTTCTGACAGACATTATCCTGCTTTTCCCTTTGAGATTCATCGTTCTAACATGTTTCACGTGAACGCCGAACCTCTCTTCCACTGCTTTTTTTATCTCAAGTTTATTGCTGCTCGGTAACACCTTAAAAGCGTAACTGTTGTTCGACTCCTGAAGATTATGCATCTTCTCGGTGATTATCGGTACCATCACGATTGAGCCGCTCATTCTGGATCTCCTTTGGAGACTTTTTCTTTCTTGACGAACATATTATTTAAAATTTCGACTGCTCCTGATTCTAAAATAACTTTCCTTGAACTCACGAGGTCTAACGTGGAGCTGTTGCCTGCTGTGACAACCATAATGTTCGGAATATTCCGCGCAGCGAGCAGTATATTCTCGTTGAGTTCCTTCAGTATCAATAAGCTGCTTACTCCGTCGATACCAAGATTCTTCAGAAGCGCGCGCATCTGGCTGGTTTTATTTGTTTCAAATTTTAACTCTTCCACAACCTTCAAGGTACCCGCCTTTGCGTGAACCGAAAATGCGCTTTTCCGCGCGAGCTGCTTGACCTTCTTATTTACCTTATGAGCGCGTACGCCCGGTTTAATCGCAAACGTATGACCGCCGCTTCTCCAGATCGGAGAGCCCAAAGTTCCTACTCTTGCCCGTCCTGTGCCTTTCTGACGCCAGGGTTTTCTTCCGCTTGCCTTCACTTGCGCTTTGCTCTTCGTGGCTCGTGAACCCTGCTTCAGATGCCACATCTCTGCGATAACTGAAGAGAAAATTGCATTCTTGCTCGGTTCCACCTCGAAAACCAACGGATTGAGATTGATCTTCTTTCCGCTGTCTTCGCCACCTGCCGTAAGTACGTTTACTCTCATTCTATTTCCAAATTCTTATAGTAGAATTAATGGCTCCCGGTATCGGTCCCTTCAATACTAAT
>SORT01000049.1 GCA_004402895.1 Fidelibacterota bacterium MT.SAG.3
CCGAAGGTGAGAGTTCAACGAATGGATATGGACACGACGAGTTCAAAAAACTCTCCTGATTCGAGCTTTCCTTTGGGAAAGTTCCAGTAGTCGCTACCATGAAGAAGAAGCAGGTATTTTCGTCCACCGTTCTTTTTACAAAGAATAAATCCGGCAGACCGTTCGTCATAATCATCTGTCAATAGAAATTCCCGCTAATACTTACCTGTATAGATTGAAATTTCTCTTTATTATCCCTGCCTATCACTGGGGTATGATCGATCTCGATCACACCATAATCGATACTTAACCCTTCCCCGCCTACACCCAATCCAAAAGAGAGATTATCCCCGTAAAAACCTGAGCGAATCCGCAATCCCCGCATTGTATACTCGATCCCAATGCGTTTTCCGATTTTTGAGAACATCCCGTCCTCATCACTAATATCTATAACATTGAATTCAAGAAGTAAATTACGGAGCGGTACAACTGCGATACCCGCATTCAGATAAAATGGCATAGGTTCTTCATTTGCGGAATCGCTTGAAACAACGTTAATGAGAGAAAATCCAATAGTTACCGGTTTGTTCAAGAGTGACAGCCCCAAAAGTCCACCAATATCAACAGCCACTGTAGTCTCTTTTGTCGATTCTTTTTCATCTAAGAAGATATCGACTCCGTCCCTGTTAACAATAGATGATGAGGGTGTACTTATATTTCCTGTATCACGAAATTGGAAATTTTTGAGCATGAATCCGATTCTCCCTTTACTGCTGAATTTCAGATTATATCCGGCAAAGAGAAGATCAGATTTTACGCGCCTTCCAAAATATTTTGATGACTCTCCATACAATCTTAAATCTCTAAATAGAAATTCTTTACGATTCGAGTGAATATAACCAAGCGTAAAACCTCTTCCTTGAATTACTCCACCAAGGTATCTTGATGTCAAACCTGTAGCGCTGCTGACATTATCAGGTGAGATCATGTCGTTCAGCTGTCGGGGTATAAGCGTGACATCCTCCCATTCGCCGTTTCCTATCCACTGAAAAAACGGTTTTATCGTCACCCGCTTTCCCGTCCTGTTCAGGGCAGGATTTCTTAATACCGACAGAGGTCCGTAAGCATCAATTATTCCTGTTAGTCCCATCCCGATCGAACGGCTACCGTATTCCGGGATACCATAAAATTGAAGCTCCTGAGCGCTTATGGATTTAGATTGAACAGTGATCACCAAACAGATAATCAGCAACCGACCAAACGCTGTGCAATTTTTGAATTTAATTATTTTTGGCACCTTGATCTATCCAATCCTTGATTAGTCTAATTTCAGTACGGTTAAGTTGCGGAAATCCTGATAATGTAGGCGGCATAAGGTCCACCGGAACACCAAGAGCATCCTGTCCTTCTACGCTCCATACCAATGGGCTCTCTTCCGCATTACCGGGGTCAACTACCAGTCTGTCAAATCCCCCTTCCATCAGCGTCGCCCATGAACTAAGTTCTAATCCTGCTTGCCGTGTGCCATCATGGCAAGCGGAAACACGACACGATAAATTAAAGATCCCATCCTGTATGTGTTCTTGATAGCTAACGTCAACAGGCGCAACACTCTCCCCACATGCGGCTGCCAAAAGAGAAGAAAATAAGACTATAAGAAATGATAAACGAATAATGGTCTCCGCACCTTAGATTTCCCGACTCAAAGCCGCTTTTTTCAGCTGAGAAATATGCCATGTGATATCTATTTCTTTTGGACATGCCTCCACGCAATTAAATATAGTATGGCATCGCCAGAGACCATCAGCTGAATCAATCAGGTCGAGTCGTTCTGCCGTAGCGCCATCCCGTGTATCAAAGATGAACCTGTACGCTTTCAAAAAAGCTGCCGGACCGATGTAATTCTCATTCACCCAGAGTGACGGACAAGACGTGGAACAGCTTCCGCAATGTATACATTTAGCCGATTCAAAGAGTAGTTCAGCATCTTCGTTGCTCTGGTATCGTTCTCTCTCGGGAGGGCCATCTTTCGGTATCAGATAAGGCTTCACAATTTCATATTTTTCAAAGAAAGAAGACATGTCAACCAGAAGATCTTTTTGAAGCGGAAGAGCGGGAATAGGCTCTATCTGAATTCTGGATTTACTTATTTTCAAATCCTGAACGAGTACCGAGCAAGCTAAGCGGTTTCTTCCATTAATCTTAACAGCATCTGAGCCGCAAATGCCATGAGTGCATGACCTACGGTATGTCAATCCACCGTCTATTTCCCATTTTATCCTGTTCAGAAGATCTAATATTCGATCGGTCTTATTGACATTGTCGAGTTTATAGTCCTCAAAATGAGGAGCGCTGTCCTTTTCCGGGTCGTACCGTTGTATTCTGACTGTCAATTCCATCAGTACACTCTTTCTTTAGGCTCAAATTGTTTGATAATTACCGGTTTATACCGGATGTCGGGCGTAGAACCGGTCGTGCCGAATATCAGAGAATGTTTAAGCCAATTGGTGTCGTCTCTTTTTGCATAATCTTCTCTCCAATGAGCTCCCCGACTCTCTTTACGATTTATCGCGCACGTGATAATGGTTTCAGCTGTGTTCAGCAGAGAACCTAATTCGACTACTTCAAGCAGATCTGTATTAAACCCTTTGGATTTATCGTCAATTCCGACTAATAAATATTTTTCCTGTAATTCTTTGATCTTTTGAAGCCCCTCTTTCATACTCTCTTCTACCCTGAACACCGAACAAGTGTCCATCATCGTAAATTGCATTTCGTTTCTGACATCTATCATTTTAACGCTATTGTCGTTGTTTCTGATTCGCTTGATCGTGTTCTGGGTCCATTCAGATGCATCATCGGGCAACTCTGGAAATTCGGCGTTAACGAGAAACTCCGTTATCTTTTTACCGCCCCTCCTGCCGAATACAAGAATATCAAGGAGTGAATTGGTTCCAAGCCTGTTAGCGCCGTGAACCGAAACACAAGCACACTCACCTGCAGCGTAAAAACCGGGCATAGTTGTGTTATTTTCATCTACAATAACTTCCGCATCTATTGTGGTGGGTATTCCGCCCATAGCATAATGGGTAGTAGGCTGGACAGGTATCCATTCTTCGTTTGCGTCAACACCGAGATATGTTTTAGCAAATCCGGTTATCTCAGGGAGCTTTTCTTCTATTATCTCCTTCCCGAGATGTGTCAGATCCAATCCCACATAAAATGAACCATCGCTCGCTTCTATACCTCTCCCCTCTTTAATTTCAGTGTATATCGCACGAGAAACCATATCCCTTGGAGCAAGGTCCTTGATGCTCGGGGCATAGCGTTCCATGAACCGCTCACCGTCTTTATTTCTTAATATTCCACCTTCACCTCTCGCCGCTTCCGAGACAAGTATCCCCAACTTCCATAATCCCGTCGGATGAAACTGCACGAATTCCATATCCTCAAGCGGCACACCATTTCGGTATGCCATCTCGAAACCGTCGCCGGTTCCCGCCATAGCGTTTGAAGTTATTTGAAAAACTCTGCCGTAACCACCTGTTGCGAACATCACTGCTTTGGCATGGAATATATGGATCTCTCCCGTTTTAATCTCTATTGCCACTAATCCGCGGCAGACTCCCTCCCTGATTATAAGATCCATGACATGATACTCGTTGAAAAATGTCACGTCATTTTTCATGCATTGTTCATAGAGCGTTTGGAGCATCACATGTCCGGTTCTGTCTGCCGAATAGCACGCGCGTCTAACCGGTTTTTCCCCAAAGTTGGCAGTATGACCCCCGAACATGCGTTGGGCTATCTTCCCTTCAGGAGTCCTGTTGAACGGCATACCCATATGTTCAAGCTCGATGATAGCGCGGATAGCGTCCTTACACATTGTCTCGATTGCATCCTGATCGCCTAAATAATCTCCGCCTTTGACTGTGTCGAATGCGTGCCATTCCCAAGAATCCTCTTCCTCGTTTCCAAGTGCCGCACTCACCCCGCCTTGGGCTGTACCTGTATGGGAACGAGTCGGAAAAACTTTTGTCAGTACCGCGCACCTACTCTCCGTAGGTATCTCAATGGCAGCTTGCAGTCCTGCACCGCCTGCTCCAACTATAATTACGTCGTATTGGTGAATCAATTCTTCTTCCTTAAAAAGACATAAGTGTCGTTAGGCCGATAAGACCGAACACAACCCCGGAAATAACTAAGAGAGCGTATATGGTCCATGAAACCGATTTTTTCAGTTTAAAATCCCGCACTACAGACCATGTACCGTTTATGCCGTGATAAATTCCTACAACCACAAATGTCATCTGTAGTCCCTTGTAAAATGGATTTTGCATTCGGCTTAGAACGGCGCTGTAAGTGTGACCTGAATCGATGTTATAGTGCATCAGTAGATAATGACCGATCATTACAAAAAGGAGAACAACTCCCGTAACTCTCTGGAGAAACCAAGAGAGTGCGCCACCTGATTTAGAGCTTACCTGTCTATAAGCCATCTTTGTTCATACCATAATTCTGATTAGTTAAAAACACCTGAAAAGATTACGTACCCCATCCCAATAAATAGCGCTATGCTTACAGCCGTTAACCAGTACAACAATTTCTTGTGGTATTTTGCTCCATCGGCAAGGTCTATTAATACTATTCTAAATCCGTTAAAAGAATGGAAGAGCACTAACCCGAATAACATCCATTCGAGAAACATGAAGATCGGTGATTTGAACAGTTCCATCTCCGCATTGAAGGCTTCAGGTCCCTCTTGAAGCGCCGTGAGGGCAAGAATATGAAGATATAGGTAAAACATCAATCCTAATCCCGTGATCCTATGCAGCCCCCAAGACCAAGCGCCTGGCGCTTTTTCATACGTTAAAAATATTTTTAACCAGGACACTGTTCATCCCCTCCGGCGACGTTAATTGTCTATTCTCTACTGAAGTGAAATTATCAAGAAACCCTTAAAATGGCAACCCTTTTATCGAGGGAGAAACAGCGCAATAAGTGAGAAATCAAGGATTTTTGACCTGATTTAATATGAAAATTATATTGTTACTTTGCGCCTGAATTAGAAACCGCTCGACACTCCAAAACGCTGAATTGATCCGGCGCCTCCGTAAGATGTCAACGCATAATCCACCCGCCATTTTTCGAAATTCAGTCCGAAACCGAGCGAACCGCCTGAAAAGAAATCCTCTCCCAATGAAGAAGTATCAAGGTCTAGCCGGTTAGAATTCATTCCCAAAACCAGATTGAAATTTGGAGAGATCATTATTTCTCCGCTTGCAGCTGCTTTCCAATTGCCGTAAGTCATCCATGTTCCCTCAATATTTACCCTGAGCGGTAGATGTGCCAATAATTTAGACAAACCCAGTTTGAAATTTGTGGGTAACGGGGATTTCGTATCTACAAAGGCTTGAGATTTACCATAATTGAATATTCCACCGCCTATAGTCAAATCGAGTTCAGAGTTTTCGTATACGAATCCGCCATCAAAAACCATAGCATTCGCAGAATATTCATCAATGTTTGAACTTGCCCATTTCAAATTTGCTCCCATCGATAGAAACGAAACTATCTGATACCCGTAACCAAAAGAAAGAAGAAGGTCTGACGCAATAAAATCAGCTCCGACGTTATTACCTCTGTCATCTAACCGTTCAAAAGTTCCGTAATCAATAGAGGCAACTCCTATTCCGAAGTTTCCTTTATTCGTGCTTTTCGCTATCATCAGATTTCCCCCGCCCATATCGAGAAGGTGGTTCAGATAATTTGTGCTCCAGGCTAAATCCTCTATACCTCCGAGTGAAGCAGGATTATGAAAAAGTCCGTGCACCTCTCCGCTTTTTGCAACCATCGCTCCGGATAGGGCAGCTCCACGCGCGCTCATCTCTGTATTCAAGAACGCGAATCCGGGTCGTTCTCCCGCATAAGTGACCTGAATGAGAAAAATCAGGCTCAGGAACGCGATTGCAAACCTACTCAAATTCATCTTGCTCTTCTTCAATTTTCCATCTTCTTATAGTTTGCATGTTCCTAATTTTGACCGCTAAGTAAGCCAATATGAATAACCCCGGTATTAAAAACCATATATAATCTCCTGCAGCAGCAAGGAAATAAAACCGGTATCGCTGACGAATCACAGTTCTGAACTCAATTTCAAAATCAATAGGTTCCATCCCTGTCACATCTGTAAACGCTGAATCAAATGATTTGTTCAAATATAATTCCGCTAAGATAAATCTTATCGATTTTTCGTCGGTTATTTCAATCAAATATTCTATGGCGGCGCGTGATTCCGCATAAGCAAGGTTCGCCCTGTCACCCGAGAATGTCATTACGTATTGGATTTCGTTTAGCTGTATAAGTGATTTTGTGTAAATTGCCGTTGAAATATTTATTTTGGAGCGGAACGATTCTTCGCCTCCTAAATACATCGCAGTTCCTTCGTTAAACCAGCGTGGAACACTGCTCGGAGGCGCAACAGCCCCTATCAAAAAATGTGTAAGCTCATGAACAACGGTCCTTCTGAGCTCCGACTCCCTTACGCCCGTAAACGAGGGTGATTTGAGCACGATCCTGCTATTTTCATAGTCCGTAGAACCTTGACTCCATGTCGGCATCCGATTTCCGGTAAATTGATTGAACTCGTCTTCGCTGCCGCTTATTATAATATTGGCGATTGCCGGTCCACCGTAACCTACCATTTCAGCTGTTCTATCAAAATTCTTCTTTATGACCAAAAAGACAAGATCGGCTATATCAGTGTCGTATGCATGATATTGGATCCTGATAAAACCTTCGTTCAATACTTTCCAGTCGGATACCGGGTTTGCCTCCTGCGGTAGAATTAGAAGCGGCAAAACGTAATAAAAATATATCAGTGCTGTGCTCAAAGCATATTCACCGGATCGACGTCAACACTAAGTCTCAAATCTCTCTGCATTTTTTTCCGTATCTCTTTCATCATGCTTCTTAGCGTCAGCTTCACTTCCTGTAATCTCTTATTTCCTGTTCTGGATAACAAGATCATTACCCGCCACCGATATCGCTTCCGAAGTTTTTCTATCACAGCCGGAGCAGGTCCCAACAATTTTGTACCGTTTGAAATCCTCTTTAAAACTGAGTGAATGAGTTTTGCGCCGTTCATCGCTGATTCCCTGCTTTCGGAAGACGATTCAAACACTATCAACTTACCGAAGGGAGGATAAGATTGCAGTTTCCGCTCCTTCATGATTTGTTTGTAAAATTTTTCCTGCTCTTCTTCGCCTATTCCCTGAATTGGTAGATTGCTCGGCGCAAAAGACTGAACGACCACTTCACCCGGGATCTTTCTCCTACCCGCTCTACCGGCTACCTGTGAGATCAATTGGAAAGTCCTTTCGCTCGCTCTAAAATCAGGCAGATAGAGTCCCGTGTCGGCAGAAATTATTCCCACGAGTGTTACGTTCTCAAAATCCAATCCCTTCGCTATCATTTGCGTGCCGAGGAGAATATCAAATTTCCCTTTTTTAAAATCGTTTAGAATCTTCCAATGAGAGTTTTTTGAACTCGTCGTGTCCATATCCATTCGTTGAACTCTCACCTTCGG
>SORT01000050.1 GCA_004402895.1 Fidelibacterota bacterium MT.SAG.3
TTACGGGACAAACCGGGACAAATTGGGACACGGAAATGGTCTTTATTTGGTCACTGATTTTCAATTGGAAGAAAAAATCTATTCATCCCAAAAACGTCAGTTATGACACACAATTCCGCAGTCCCTAAACTCGTTAAATGCAATAATCTTGGGACTTTGATTTTGGGACGTTTATGGGAATGTCCCGAAAACGGTCGTTTATGATACACATTTCCTGTGTATCAAAACTCATACGTTTATGCGAAATTTCGTAGCATTCGATATGTTTGATTGATATTATATAAACGGAATGTTCTTATATATCCGAATGGAGGAATACAATCATGAAGCGATTAGGATTGGTACTTATGGTAATCTTTTTTACTACTATTTTTGAGAGCTGTTCGGAGCGGAATACTTTCTCATCAGGTAAATGGATTGACCTTACCCATGAATTTTCTTCCGAGACAGTTTATTGGCCGACTGCGGATTTGTTCAAATTGGATGAAGTTTATAGAGGATATACTGAAAGAGGTTATTATTATTTTTCAAATAACTACAGTGCAGCAGAACATGGGGGTACACACATAGATGCTCCCATTCATTTTGCTGAAGGAAAAAACAGTGTTGATATAATTCCACTAACTAATTTAATAGCCCCAGCCGTAGTAGTGGATGTGTCTAATAAAACGATGAGAAACAGGGACTACCAAATAGGTGTAGTTGATTTTAAAGATTGGGAGGCTCAACACGGCATAATACTTGATGGAATGATTGTATTATTAAACACTGGTTATGACAAGTTTTGGTTTGATTTAGAGAAGTATACGGGAACAGTAAAAAGAGGGGAGGATGCAGTTTCAGAATTGCACTTTCCGGGTCTTGATCCGCAAGCAGCACAATGGCTTGTAGTAGAGAGGAATATTAAAGCGATTGGACTCGATACTCCGAGTATAGATTATGGCCAATCAGTTCTTTTCGAGAGCCATCAAATTCTCTTCAGTAAAAATATTCCTGTTTTTGAAAACGTTTCTAACATTGACAAATTACCTTCTACTGGCTCCTTTGTAATAGCCTTACCCATGAAAATAAAGGGGGGTAGTGGCAGTCCGCTAAGGATTGTGGCATTTGTTCAGGATTGAAGATAGAATAAGAAGATAGTGTTGCTAAAATGATGACAAGACCTCTCACTCAGGGTTTCTTCTATCTGCTCAAGTTGTTAATTTGCTTACAGATAGAAGAGACTATATAATTTAAAAAGTAGGCGGATATTTGTTCTGATAGTAAAAAGATAGGGGGGTTCGGCCCCTCCTGATATCCAAAGAGAAGGCTGAATGTTAATCGGCACAGGATAGATATATGAAAGAAACCGTGATAAACAAAATTAAATGGCTAATACCCGAAGAAGAGGTAGAACAAGGCGCGATTAAGCAAATTTTTAATGTAGCCAAACTGGATATGGTTATAAAAATGGCAATAATGCCTGATGTTCATCAGGGTTATGATATGCCTATCGGCGGGGTAGCATTATTAGATGATCATATTTCGCCGTCTTTTGTCGGATATGATATCGGCTGCGGAATGTGCTACGTGGATACCGGATTTCCTGTAGAAGATGTATTCCCCGATAAAAGGGAGAAGATTCACTTATTTAATTCCGTGTATGAAAAAATTCCAATGGGTATCGGCGGTGGACATGATTCGCCTCAAAAATATTTAGGTTTTAAAACAGCGTCCGGCGATAAAAAGTTACAGAAAATTGTTGACGCAAAGATCATATCGCAACTTGGCTCGCTTGGTTCGGGAAATCACTTCATTGAAATCGGTAGAACAACCCGGGATACAGTTTCAATTACGATTCACAGCGGATCAAGGGGCGCCGGTTGGCAAACCGCCCAATATTACATGAAGATGAGCAAAGTTTCTAATGGAATGCTGAAGCTTGATTCCGATTTAGGACAGGCGTATCTCGAAGATATGAATTTTTTTCTCGAATATGCTCTGGCAAATAGATCGGCAATAATGAAGTCAATAATAAACATCTTGGGTGATGATTGGGATAAATTCAAAGGCGGAATGATAAACAAAACTCATAATCATGCCGAAATAACAGAAGAGGGTGTGTTGCACCGAAAAGGCGCGACATCCTCCTACAAAGATGAAATGGGAGTGATTCCGGGCAATATGAGAGACGGCGCATGGGTAGTAAAAGGTTTGGGGAATGAGGAATTTCTGAATTCAAGTTCTCACGGAGCAGGGAGAACAATGAGCCGTACGAAAGCTAAACGATTAACATCAATGGATAAATTTATTGAATCTATGGATGGAATTGTCGCGAAGATTCATAAGAAAACTTTAGACGAATCACCATTTGCTTACAAGGATATCGAAACAGTAATATCAAGGCAAGAGGGAGTCGTGATAGACGTAATAGATATTGCAAAACCGATAATAAATATCAAGGCATAATGTGGTGAAAGAAACCAAACGATATCATGGTGCTTTTCTCTTCTGCCATGAATTAGGGAAAAAAGAAGTTTAAGGGCGATTGCGCGTAAATTTATAGTATTCTCACTCAAACTCTGTAACCCTTTAATAATAAAACTTTCAGCCCATCATGAATGGTCATGTGATTAAAACGTGACTGAATAGTTGCCGCTATTAAGAAATATCCTAACGATTGAACTTACGAAAACAAGAGCTTCTGACAATTAGCTTTTGAGACGCGGGACAGGCATCTATCTGCGCTACGGATTCCCTCAGAATGACAGAATCTGTTCAACCAGCGAACGCAAAATATCTTTTTTTATCAAATCGGTGAAGTCCGGCTTCTTTAGCCAGTGAGTAAGCGTCTTCAAGTTCCGCACTGGTTATCGGCCTGTTTATTTCGGAATATTTCTTCTCATTTACCTTACCGTACGGAGAATACTGTGCCATGATATTGATATAGGTGTCTTTTGATATCTCTTCGGCAATGAAGTTGACTATCATCCGGGTATCCTCTAAGCCGCCGGGCATGACAAGGTGTCTGAGCAAAATTCCCCGTTGCGCAAGTCCCTTCTCGTCAAGCGAAAGATCGCCAACCTGCCTGTGCATCTCCTTTATCACATTTTTAGCCGTTTCTGGATATTGGGGAGTCTTCAGGTACCGCTGCGATTTACTTTCGCTCCAGTACTTGAAGTCCAGGCATGTAAATGTCCACGATACCAGGCTGTGCAGCGAGTCGAAAGCGCTCGTATTGTAGACGATCGGAAGCCTGAGACCCTTACGTATCGCCACGAATAACGCTTCCAAAATCTGAGGGACGACATGCTCTGGCGTTACAAAATTTATATTGTGACATCCGGATTCCTGCAGCTGCAGCATCATTGCCGCCATCTGCCTAGGTGTCACCTCCTCTCCAGCTTCTTTCTGACTGATATCGAAGTTCTGACAAAATACACAGCGGAGATTGCACCAGCCCAGGAATATGGTGCCGCTTCCGTTCCATCCTCTCAATGGATCTTCCTCGCCGAAATGCTGAAAAAAACTGGAAACTCTTGCATACCTGCCCGTGCGGCAAACTTTTCTCTTATCCTCCATCCTGTTTATACCGCAGTCCCACGGGCAGACTTTACACTCTTTCAAGCTCTCGAGAGCTTCATCTACTCTTCTCTCCAGCTCGCCGGATTTATAAAGTTCAAGATAATTAGGTTTGTACATGATTAAATAATGCTTTTTACTGCTGTTGACGTTGAACAGAAGATAATCAATCAAGGTGAGGAATTCAACACGGATTTAAGTTGTGAAATGACCTTGCCCAAAATCAATTATATTAACTTTTTTTATGCCTGAAAGCACATTCTGCATCGTGTACAAATGCCGCTATTTTGCAGAGCCTAGCTAGCTCGGGGATCAAACCTTAGTAGCCACACAGCAGCCTTCGATACCGACATTCAGTGCCGGAAGCATAACTGACCAGTGAGATATTTAATGGTATATAAAGCCTTAATGTGTAACATAAAAGCTTAGCTAAAGAGTAGTGAATGGTCACCGAAACATTATGAAGAACCGTAATTGAATGGGCTGTAGGTTTAGTCCCCCTTAATCAACCCTGAAAGGCCCGCTACGATGTACATACCCGCCGCGGCAAGCAAAACCGCGCTGAATCCGAAGGAAACCGATAACGTCATTGCGAGAACAGCCCCTATTACCGAAGCGCATCCGTTGATTGCCCATGCCCACGGAACGTAATTCTCTGCCGATTTTCCCAACGCCTTCAAGCCAATGGGGAAGGGTAGCCCCATGGTAAATCCGAGCGGCGCTATAATGACAATAGCGATAATTATCCTCCAGCCCAGACTGAGATGGAGCGCGGCGTTAAAAACATGATCAAGGAGCGCAATTTCGGTGATTATTACTACCGCCGCCAGTGCTGGAATCAGGAAAGCCTTCGAGATTCTCTTTTTGATTTCGCCTGAAAAATAACTTCCCATCCCGGACCAGAAAAGGAGCGCGGCTAAGGTCACAGAAACCGAGTAAACCGGTTCTGCAAGAAAAAGAGTAAATTTCTGAGTGAGCACTATCTCCACGAACATGTAAGCGAGTCCTATTGAGGAAAAATAAATCCATATTTTCAGCTTCCGCACCCTTCGGATTACGACTGTGCTGTGGTTCAGAAACCTAAGCGGGATGAGGATAAGAACTGTACTTGCAATCAGAGCCTGAACAAGAGTCGCAAAGAGTATGATGTAGCCCCACTCAATGAAAGGTATCCATTCCATGCCGAGAGTCCGGTAAAGATGTGGGATCGCTGTAAGCTTGAACAGGTGATTAAAATACGGCTTGCCGTCTCTCGCTGGGGAGACGTCAAACGGATACGATGCGTAAAAATTCTCACGCCGATTCACGTTCGACAGTATCTCCGCGGCTGCCTGAAAATATACTGGTTCCGAGAATCGGTTATACCTGTTAACTTCTGTTCTGTTGATTCCACGGTAATGAATTACGTCGAAGAATAGCTTCTCGCAGAATTCTTTTAATTTCTCAATTTCCGTCTCGGTGAATTCTTCCTGTTTTACTAAAATAGTAGCAGTACCCCAACCCCTGAAGAAGAATACGTTCCGTCCGATGTATCTAATCCCTTCTTCCTCAAGCGCTTCCGCAGCTGTGGCGAGGAGTTTAAGATTATCTCTTGGAGGATGTTTCAACCATGCGGTCAGCGAGATCATACCTCCGGGCTTGAGAAGCCGAAGCCCGTCCACTATTGCTTCCACGGTAAAGAGATATGTCTCGCTCAGGGCGGAGACTCCGGAGGAAGCTGCCGCAAATGAACCGAGCGCCGATATCTCGATCAGGTCATATTTAGAGGAGTCTGTCTTGATAAACCGTCTTCCGTCGGTGACGAAAATACTGACGGTTTCGAGCGATGTAAGTCGACCTGTGAAGCGTGCAAGTTCATCGTCAAATAAATTGACAACCCGTCTATCCCGCTCAATAACGGTGACGGAATTTGATTCGTGTTTTAACGCGCGCAGAAGGTGTCTGCCGCCGCCCAGTCCTATTATCAATACGTCCGGCTTGTTAAGGACCGAATAGGGCGCCGCTTCAGGGAGGTAATCGAGATATTCGGGCGCCGGTGAAATTCCATCCCATTCGATTATTGCGGTGGGTGAAGCCGCGTCGAAGTGGAGCGCTTTCTGCGGTGGTATTGTACCGGTGAAAGCAGTGCTTAATCCCGGCGCTATGCGGATTACCGGACTCTCGACGACGCTTAGGCGACCTAACGGCGAGTCTGACTCATAGATACTCCGTGCTCCGGGAAGCTCGAGTGAACGGGAGAGTCCCTTGTATTCCGATATGTTCAACTCAAAAGGCGAGACTATGCTGTAGGTGATCCAGATACCAAATAACGGTATAAGGATATAAGCCCATTCTTTTCTCTTACCGAGTGTGTAAGTAGCTGCCACTCCGATAATCGACAAAGCGGAAACAGCAATTGGAAGTTGCCCTACAGGGAGAATAAACATGAGAGGAACAATAAGGAGTGTGCCGGTGGCCGAGCCAATCAGGTTCACGAAATATAGATTGCCAATTCTTCTGTGTTCCCGCGAAAAAAGGAGACCAATACACATCGCACCGCTGAAGAAGGGCACAAGGAGGAGTAAGTAGTGCGCGAATAAGTAAATGTATTGATTTGCGTCCCAGACCAGAAGGAAAGGTTCGAAGGGCACCAATTGGGACAGAAAAATGGCAGCGGGAAATGTGATCGCCAGAAGCGCTCCGAAGAGCCTGTAATAAAAAGTGAATGACGCCAAGAGCCTTTCCCGAAACAAGCTGATAAAAGCGCCGGAAGCCCCGAATCCGAGAAGAGCGACGCTTATTATCATGTAAGAAAAGTGATGCCACTGAGTGACGGAAAAAATCCGCATCAAGGCGACCTGAGCGGATAAAACAGCAGCTGAATAGACGAATAAGGAAAGCCGCAGCCCCATCCGGTCACTGATTTCCGGTCAACGGAACGAACCTCACCGGCAGTATATTCTCTGTCGTTACGTTCCCCATGCTGTCCTTCGCAACGAGCATGAGGTTCTGCACGAAGAAGACGTTGCCGACAGGGATAGCCATTTTCCCTCCCGGTTTCAGCTGATTTATCAGCGGTGGCGGGATGTGGCTTGCTGCCGCTGTTACTATTATTGCGTCAAAAGGCGCTTGCCCGGGCAGACCGTAATAACCGTCTCCCACTTCCACCATCACGTTCTTATATCCCAATTTGTTGAATCTATCCGCAGCGGTTTTACCGAGTGGTTCGATTATCTCCATCGTGAACACCTTTGAAACGAGCTTGGAGAGTACAGCTGCTTGATATCCCGAGCCGGTGCCAAGCTCGAAAACCACGTCTGTTGAATCCAAGTCCAGCAGCTCCGTCATTAGCGCGACGATAAATGGTTGAGAAATGGTCTGACCGTGACCGATAGGAATCGGTCTGTCTGAGTATGCGATGTTGGCATCAGAAGGATCGATGAAGAGATGCCTGCGCACGGACGTCATCGATGCAAGGACACCCGGATCGCTTATTCCACGTGCCGCAATCTGCTCCCGCACCATCGCAAGACGCTCAGACCAGAAAGGTTCGGGTTCGGGTTTTCCCTGGGAGAAAGCATCAGAAAACACGCCATACAATATGAATAGCGACAGGACGACGGTGACGGTATAATTTCTTAGGCAAACCATAGTTATATCAACAAAAGGAAATCAGTTTATATTCAAAAAATAAAGATACTGAATGCTTATTCTATCTTCAAGCTGAAGTAGTCATATATATAGGCATCATTTGGCACTTACTAATAATAGTCAAATCGGCATTACGGGACAAACCGGGACAAATTGGGACACGGAAATGGTCTTTATTTGGTCACTGATTTTCAATTGGAAGAAAAAATCTATTCATCCCAAAAACGTCAGTTATGACACAC
>SORT01000051.1 GCA_004402895.1 Fidelibacterota bacterium MT.SAG.3
GAACTACAACCGCTACGCTGTTGGCGCAAAGTATTTTCAGCGAAGGCTTGAAAAATGTTGCGGCAGGCTCTAATCCGATGGAATTGAAGCGTGGCATCGACGCGGCTGTTCAGGCAGTAGTCGAGGGATTGGAAAAGATAAGCAAGCCGCTTCCGGGAAAAGCTGAGATCGCCCAAGTCGGAAGTATATCAGCGAATAATGACACCGAAATTGGTGATCTTATTGCGGATGCTATGGATAAAGTCGGCAAAGACGGCGTTATTACGGTTGAAGAAGCAAAGTCCACTGAAACCGAACTTAAAATTGTTGAAGGGATGCAGTTCGACCGTGGATATCTTTCACCATATTTCGTCACAAACGCGGAGCGTATGGAGGCAGTTCTTGAAGATCCTTACATCCTTATCCATGACAAGAAAATAAGCAATATGAAAGATCTTCTTCCTGTTCTTGAGAAAGTTTCTCAATTAGGGAAGCCCCTTTTGATAATTGCTGAGGATATAGACGGAGAGGCTCTTGCCACTCTCGTTGTTAACAAGCTCCGGGGTACTCTGAAGATAGCCGCAGTGAAGGCTCCCGGTTTCGGAGACAGAAGGAAGTCAATGCTTGATGATATAGCGGTCTTGACAGGTGGCGCGGTAATTTCCGAAGAGCAGGGATTCAAGCTCGAAAATACTACGACGGCATCACTCGGACAGGCGAAAAAAATTACGATCGACAAAGACGACACGATAATCGTTGAAGGAGCCGGGAAATCGAAGGATATTCAGGCACGGATAGGACAGATAAAAGCTCAAGTTGAATCATCGACCTCTGATTATGATAAGGAAAAACTCCAGGAACGTCTTGCTAAGCTAGCCGGCGGTGTTGCGGTGCTTAGCGTTGGAGCATCTACAGAGGTAGAGATGAAAGAGAAAAAAGCGAGAGTTGAAGATGCTCTTCACGCTACCCGCGCCGCGGTGCAGGAAGGTATCATCGCCGGTGGCGGTGTCGCTTTCGTACGAGTAATGGGCGACCTTGATAAATTAAAATTAGAAGGTGACCAAAGAGTTGGAGTGGCGATAGTTAAAAAAGCTCTCGAATATCCACTTAGGAAGATAGCGGAAAATGCCGGTTGGGAAGGTTCCATCGTTGCTCAAAAAGTCAAAGAAGGAAAAGGTGACTTTGGTTTCAACGCGCGGACCGAAGTATTCGAAAACCTAATCGCAGCAGGAGTTATCGATCCGACTAAAGTAGCCAGAGTAGCTCTGCAAAACGCAGCTTCTATTGCAGGTTTGCTGCTGACGACGGAAGCAGTAATTGTAGATGAACCCGAGAAGGAAGGCGCCGGCGCTGCAATGCCGGGAGGAATGCCTCCGGGTGGTATGGGCGGAATGTATTAAACGCCTGATTGATCTGAAAACCCCGCCTCTTACGGCGGGGTTTTTTATTTAGTGAGCGAATAGTTTGCTTATTTAGAAACTAAAGATGATATTGCTCTACAATTATTTAATTAAACGCTCAACGGAGATTTTATGAAAGTAAGATTATATTCCAATGTAACTCTTTTATATCTGTTTTTGGGTTTTTCAATCGCTGCGGGAAGCGATTCACTGACCGTGGCAAAGATCATGTTTGAACCATCGATCACCGGTCAACGGGCAAGGATAGCTGCTTTGTCCCCTGACGGCAGTCAACTTTTGTACCGTTACGATTCTGACGGAGATCATGAGTCTGAATTATATTTGGCGGATACACGATCGGGAGAAAGTGAATTATTCGAAGGTATAGACAAAGATGCCGGGAATATATCATGGCATCCGAGCGATCAAACGTTACTTTACACATTGAATGAAGATATGTATCTGTATGATCTTTCGGAGAATGTTTCACGGCAGTTGACAAAAACTCCCGGACAGGAATCATCCGTAACTTGGACAAAAAACGGCAGCGGCATACTGTACCGATATGATAAAACCTATCACATTCAATATTTGACCGACGGATTACACGTTCAGATAAATTCCACTGCCGGAGAGAATGAATCGGACTATGGCGGAATTTTATCCCCTGATAACGAGTATCTGTTATTTGAAAGGGGAAATGAGAGCAAATATTGGGAAATGCATTGGGCTGATTATGTTCCCGAAACTGTTCAAGCCAAGTCTTCGAAAAGGGGTATTGATGATGGAAAACTCGGGTTGGTCAAAACGGACGGGAAAGCTGAGGTCAGATGGATCAAACCGGATTGGAACGAGAAATATCGGATTTATAGTTTTGATTGGTCCGCCGATTCCAAAAATATTTTTGTGCATCTCGTCTCGATTGATTTCCATACCCGGAAGCTGTTTGTTTACAATGTAGAAAAAGAAAGTTGGAAAGAGGTCTGGCATGAGGAGGATAAAAAGTGGATCGGAGGACCTCGTCTGCGCATCAAATGGTCCCCTTCGGGAGATAAACTTCTTGTAGCGTCTGAGAAGAGCGGTTGGAATCAGCTTTATCTCAGTGAAACCGGAAAGAAGAAGAGTAAAACTCTTACGAAAGGTAAGTGGGAGGTTCAGGAATTCCATTGGATCTCCGATGATAAGCTGCTTTTCGCATCTAACGAAATAGAATCCTCTGAGCGTCATTTCTACCTGTTAGATGTCAAGAGTAAAAAGTATAAGAAACTGAATACGGAAGTGGGCTATAACAGCGGAATACGTCTCTCGAGCGACGGCTCTACGATCGTATACACGCATGATAATATCGGTCAGCCGTCGGAGATTTATGCGTTGAGTTTGAATGACGGCGCCGAGCCGGTTCGTATATCGAACACGATTCCCGATGATTATAACTCCTATGGATGGACTATCCCCGAGATAGTCGAATTCAAGAGCCATGTCGACGGAAAAACAATTCGGGCTAATCTCTACAAGCCGGATTCATTTGATGAAAATAAAAAGTATCCTACGATCTTTTTCGTTCACGGAGCCGGATATATGCAAAATGTAAAGAAAAGCTGGACCTATTACTGGCGTGAATTCATGTTTAATACGCTGTTGAATCGAGCCGGATATCTTGTCATCGATGTCGATTACCGGGGTAGCGCAGGATACGGTCGTGACTGGCGGACGGATGTTTATATGCATCTCGGTGGTCGTGACCTTGATGATATTATTTCGGGCGTAAATTGGGGAGTTTCAGAGGGTTTTATAGACAAAGAACGCGTCGGAATTTACGGTGGTTCGTATGGCGGATTCATGGCTGTAATGGCTTTGGTGATGGAGCCGGATCTGTTCGCGGCGGGCGCAGGTCTGCGTTCGGTGACGGATTGGGAGAATTACTATTACAGTAATCCGTTCTACACGGCGAAACGGCTCGGAATTCCGGAGGATAATAAGGAAGCTTACATTCGATCTTCACCGATACATCATACCGACAACATGAAATCTCCATTACTGCTGCTGCACGGTGTCCTCGATAATAATGTACAATTTCAAGACGCGGCTCAACTCGTACAGAAATTGATCGATGGCGGAAAGAAATTCGATCTAATGATATATCCTAAAGAAGCCCACTCTTTTAAAACTCCGGAAGCCTGGACAGATGAATACACGAGGATATTTGAATACATGGAAAAATACGTTAGGAATAAGTAATAGAATCTTACGATTATGTTGAAGAATTTCCCCTCCTTAGAAAGGAGGGGACACGCTGTAAGCGTGGGTGGTGGTTGAATAATATGGTAGTCATGAAATGGATTGTCAGGTCGAAGCCAAGAGGGCGAGCCTCCTTCCTTGAGGGAGGTGTCACGAAGTGACGGAGGGTGTGATTAATATTTTCTCTTAAACATTGCGAGCTACTAATAATTACACCCCTCGTCCGTCAGTATAAATAATGACTCGTACTAAAATTAGGAATTAGATTGGCGAAAAGAGTTACATACTGGGAACTGCTGCGTGACAACGAAAGTTTCCGTAAACTCTGGCTTGGTCAACTTGTCAGCAATTTAGGTGACTGGTTCAGCACCATCGCTATCTACGGAATAATCATACAACTATCAGGTTCGGGACAAGCGATCGCCGGTGTTATCATTGCAAAAATGCTCCCTAATTTTTTTGTAGGACCTTATGCCGGAGTAATAGTCGACAGGTTCGACCGAAAGAAAATAATGATCTGGTCGGATATCCTGCGCGGCGTTCTCGCACTCGGATTCATATTCTTGAGCAAACCAGAGCACTTATGGATAGCATATTTTTTGATGATACTTCAGACATTGCTCGCCAGTTTCTTCGAGCCGGCTCGTAATGCGGTTATTCCGAATATCACCAAACGAAGTGAGATAGTTGCCGCAAATGCGCTTGCAGGAAGCACATGGTCTGCGATGCTGGCTATCGGCGCCGCAATCGGTGGAGCGGCCACGGCGCTGTTGGGAATTCAAACGGCGTTTATAATTGACGCTGGAACGTTCATGCTCTCCGCTTATTTTATCTGGACGATACCTTCTTTGAAAGCAAAAGACGATGAACTGAGGAAGGAATCGGGCGCAGGCTTTAGTCAACTTGTTGAAGGAATAAAATACATTAAAGACGACGTATATAAGATAGGCTTACTCTTTGTTAAACCCGGTCTTGCTCTTAGCGGAGGAATTCTGACTCTGTTTCCCTTCTTTGCAGAGAAGATAATGCTAACGCCGCTCTTAAGTACGACTGCGGGTCTCGGCCTGCTTTATGCGTCGAGAGGAGTGGGCGCTTTTATCGGACCTATATTCGTTCGCAAATACTTTGGTGAAAGTCCGAGGATCATGAGAAGAACGATCGGATTCGGCTACCTTGTAATTTCAATTTCCTTCATACTATTCAGCCAGGCTCCGAATATATGGATTGGATCACTCTTCGTTATGACGGGAACGTTCGGCGGCGCATGCATCTGGTTTTTCAGCACAACTCTTATTCATATAGAAGTGGAAGACCGGTACAGGGGCAGATTTTTCGCTCTTGAGCTGTCCATTTTTACGCTTATTATTTCTATCTCAACTGTTATTGTAGGCTGGTCGCTGGATAATCTTCCACTGACCGCCCGGGAGGTCGGATTTAGATTGGCGTTAGTACCGATTATTCCGTCATTGCTCTGGTTCATTTTTCTATTCTCCTATAAAAAGAGAAGGGGGAATAAGACGAGCGGCAAGAATTGGAGCGCCGTTCACGGTCTAGCCAGTATCACCGAGGGTTCTGAACTCCCGCCTTCTGATATTGTCGAAGATTAAGCCGGAGTAATTTCATTGCGAACGAAGTGAAGCAATCTCAGACTTCTTTTCAAAGAACGGGATTGCCACGTTCGGCTGAAGCCTAACTCGCAGAGACACTCCTTTTTAATTACAGTCGGGTAGGTCACACATCGATAAATCGTAGTTCGGAATGACGATGATCTCTCCAACTTTTTACAAACCAAGGATAAACAGCACTAAATCCTATTTATCTACTTGCAATTATTACATTTAATAGGTTAATTTTAACAGACAAATTAGAATAATTCGGTTAGAAAGGACTCGAATGGAAATAAATAGGCGAAAGACACGTCAGGTGATGGTTGGTGACGTAGCAGTGGGCGGAGACGCTCCTGTAAGCATACAATCTATGACGACCACTAAAACCTGGAATATCAAAGATACGCTGAAAGAGATACATGACCTCGAAAACGCCGGCTGTCAGATAATACGCGTCACCGTTCCTGATGAGGCGTCTGCTTCCGCTCTCAAAAAGATAAAAGCAGAGATGTCCGTACCGTTGGTAGCGGATATACATTTCAATTACAAGATGGCGCTGCTTGCGCTTGAAGCGGGTGTTGATAAGATACGGATCAATCCGGGAAATATTGGCAAGGCTGAAAATGTTAAAATGGTTCTTGATGGTTGCAAAGCTCAGGGCGTTCCTATCCGGATAGGAGTAAATGCCGGCTCACTCGAAAAAGAGATCGCCGAAAAATACGGTTATCCTACAGCCGAAGGGATGCTTGAGTCCGCCACGAAGCATATTAAAATTTGTGAAGAGAACGATTTCACCGATATCATCGTTTCACTGAAATCATCCGATGTACCTCTAATGATGGCAGCGTATAGGCTATTTTCTGAAAAATATGATTATCCATTACATCTCGGAGTAACCGAATCTGGTACATTTCGTACAGGAAGCATTAAATCATCAGTCGGTATCGGTTCGTTGCTTGCTGAAGGTATCGGGGACACGATTCGTGTTTCACTCGCCGATGAGTCTGTTAAGGAAGTAAAGGTTGGAAAAGAAATACTGAAATCTCTCGGATTGGCGAGTGGAGGAGTTACCGTCATAGCCTGTCCGACTTGCGGGCGGTTAGAAGTCGATCTCTTCAAAATAGCGAACGAAGTAGAGGACAGGACAGAGCACATAAAGACTCCTATGAAAGTCGCGATAATGGGATGCGCCGTAAACGGACCGGGAGAATCGAGAGAAGCGGATATCGGGATCGCATGTGGAACACATGAAGCGCTTTTGTATAGGGACGGCAAAACGGTTGGTAAGATACCGGAAGATCAGGCGATAGAACGGCTTATACAAGAAATAGAGGAATTCTCGAACAGTCACTGAAAAATATGCGGACACTCTTTCCGATATTTCTCTTTGTTTTAGTCATATCAAGCGGCCTATCTGCTCAAGTAGTAGATGATTCATCTCGTTCCATGAATAAAGTTTATCTGTACGGTTCGAATGATAATGTAGTTGTGGTGGGTAAAGTAATCGAACTTGCTATAATTAATCTTCAGCTTATGAATTTTCACGATGACAGGTTCATCGTATTCGACCCGAATTCGGACAACCTGTTTATAGTCAGATATGATGCTGATATCAGGGCTGCAAAATACGATTATGGCTATATAGATAATGAAATATATCCTAATAAGCAGATGATCCTTCATTTCTATCTGCCGGATAAGAAAGATATATCAGTGAATGAATTCTACTATCTCACATATAACGGTACATCTGATACGTTGACTCTGGCTCCGACTATGGATAGGGATATCGCAAGTTATGTCAGGCGGTTTGAGAAACGTGAAGAGAAAAAATGGTTTAAAAAATTGGGACAATTCACCTTGTTTGTGATAGCTGCGGTAGTGGGATTTAGGTTTTTCTGATGGATAATGTGCTATGCGCCAACAAAGCCTCAAAGCTACTGAGCGCAGCGGTTCTCGGAGTCGAAGCGTACATCGTTGAACTGGTTATAGGTCAATCACTAATTGTTTTGTTACGTAATCATGTTCAGATTAAAAAAGGAGCATTAAATATTGCCCCTTTTTTGTGTTAATTTTATCAAGCGACTTTAAATGAGATAGCCAGATCTTTTGGAATATCTAAAGAGAGTGTGATCTCTCTTCCTATCC
>SORT01000052.1 GCA_004402895.1 Fidelibacterota bacterium MT.SAG.3
ACGAGCGTCACGACAACGCACTCAATAAGGGTGAGACCTACCTTGAGATAGCGCGCCTTCACACAGAGACAAAAGACCCGGCGCAGGCTGAAGTCGACTATGGCAGAGCGCTCGAATGCTTTACATCTATCGAAGCGCAGCAGAAGATGGCAGCGGTCACAAAAGAGATGAGCGCCACAGCACTCTAAACTTCCACCCCTATTAAAACTATCCGATGATCCCCATAAGGGGATTTTTTATTGATAATATCCATCAGTATAAATGATTTCAATTAAGTAGACCCCAAGTGTGATCAATATGTGCCCACACAAAGCCTAGAAGACACACAAAATCTTATAAACGAATGAGTTTTGGCACACTGGAAATATGTGTCACAAACGGTCGTTTTCGGGACATTCCCATAAACGTTCCAAAATCAAAGTCCCAAGAATATTACATTTAACAAGTTTAGGGACTGCGAAATGGTGTGTCATAACTGACGTTTATGAGACAGTGCCATTTTAGGAGTAGCATCTTGCGAGTTCTGGACGTAATCGCCTGCTTGGAGGCGGAACTTTGTAGTTATCACGAGACTGGAAAGCGACACCTAATTTTTGCTGGAGGTCTCGTGCATAGAATATTCGTAGTAAACGTCATCTTTTCCTGAGCCTCTGCCGTAATAGTGCCATTTTGGGAAGTTGAAATCGGAGGTTATCGAACGAGGCATGAGGAGGACAGCCTGGAGGAAAGTCGCGAGGTCAGTGACATTGTAGATATTAACCTCGAGCCCCCATTTGTCCATTTGGTCGAAGAAAGGCCGCATATCCTCCGTCATCCAACTGATTGAGTATCGGCTAATGCCCCATGATGCATACATGTCGAGTATCTCTTTCGCCTTTTGGGGTGCGCTGCGGATCAGGGGAGCCAGGAAATCGACAGGGCACTGCAAGATAGCGTCGGGGTGAGCTGCATAGAGTTGTCTGAATCCACCCTCCTGAAGTCTTTCGACATTGCCATTGAACCACAGCTCAGATTCATCGAAGCCCTGGGCATCGATGATTTTCAGGACTTCTTCGACCAGAAAGCCACCAGCTTTCACGTCGATTTTGATGCATTTGCCTCCCTTCTTCAAGCGACTCAGGAGTTTGTCAAAACTTAGCCACTCCTCGTCCATGTCGAGAGGATTGTTTTTGAAGGAGTCATGACGGACGATAAGTTCATTTCCCAGAGGACCCAATCGGGCATCACACTCTCCCCAATGGATGTTGGAACCCATGAATTGACGAAGGTTCACCTCATCGTTTATGCCGTGCCAGACGAACTGTATGTGCTGCGGGAGGGCTTTCTCAAGGATCAATTCTGTCAGGTCATACTCTTTACCTTTTACCGCATCGGAAGGCAATTCGTCCCTCTTGGACTCGAAGATCGTATCGGCGTGCAGGAGGAGAATTTCACTATCGGGGTCGATTTTGGAAATGGACTTCAAATTTTGGGGCTCATTGTCCACCATTGCGAAGATGCGGTAGCCCTCTTCTTGATAGTGACGCACCCCTGCAACTTTGGCGTTTTCTACTCCTTCGTCCCACCCTTTGGTATTCATATAGAGGAACTCTTCGCTGAATTGAACCCGATACTCCAAACCCAATTCGTTAAGAGAGCGCAAGGTATCGCTCATGATTGTCTCGGGTCGGCCGGTGTTGAGGGCAACGAAAGTGTTAGGCTGAAGATCGAACCATCGAATCACTTCGAGCACGCCGCTGAAGGGGCGGTGTGCTTGGAGGATATAGTCCTGAGACCAGCGGTTCTTATCATACCAGTCCAGGATAACCTTTTGCTCTTCTTCAGGTATTTGCATCTTCGCCAGGAGATGGTCTACCTGATTTTCATGGATGGTTAGATCGGCGATTTTGAGATTTCGGAAGAAACGAGTGTTATGCTCTTTGTCAAAAGATTTGAGCACGAAAAGTATCATATGGCGCATGTCGAGAATGGTGCCATCGATGTCAAAAAGAATCATCAGCCTGTCTTGAGGATAACGACGGGTCATATCCTCATAATGAGATACAAGTTCAGCCATCCAATTTTTCTTCATAACTTATATCCTTTGCTGGTACATAGTGAGCACAGGTGCATCCTTATAAAATTCGGAATACGATTATACAAAACTAAGATTAGAAGATACTTCTTTAATTAAAATCCCGCAAGATAAATGATTACCGATTCACTCCTTATTGGAGTTTAGAGATACGTTTTTGAATATTGAATTTTTTTTCAGTGTAATCCAAAGGCAAAATGTGTAATATTATGGGCGGACCGATTTATGAGGGCAGGTCAGTGTTGTGTACGGCCGGTATAGTAACAAGATCTAATTCTTGGCTTGCTAAACAGAAGATCCAGCCCGGGATGCTGTGCATGCTGTTTCTTGCCAGCTAATGGTAATAAACCCAAATGAGGAGGTGATTTGGAATGAAAAGAGATGATTTTCCCGCACCGCTGGAGGGAATGGTTCTCACTCACTTTCTGACAGTTGAAGATCAGGACCGTTCACGTGGGTTCTATGCGGATGTACTCGGTGGCGAAGTGGTGCTTGAACGGGGACCCATGCATCATTAAGCTGGCGAATACATGGGTGATCATCAACGCAGGTGGCGGCCCCACAGAGGACAAACCCGACGTGACATTGGCTCCCCCGATAGACTTGAAGAATGTCAGCAGCTTCATGAACATCCGAGTTGCGGATATTCAGGCCAAGTATGATGAATGGCGTTCCAAAGGCGTAGAGTTCTTGACGCCTCCAATCGATCGGGGTGCGGAAATTCGATGTTACATGCGCGACCCCGACGGATACATCATCGAAGTAGGTGAGGCGACTGGGATTTTGAAGATGTTTGACGAAAAAGTGAATTAGCGGTGATCAAAGTATATGCCAGTAGCCGTCAAACTTATGAACCTGCCCCTAAAATTGTAACAGATTCAGAGTTACACATTTAGTATATTTTCAAATAAAAGGAGCAAAAATCATGAGGCCCCATAACTAGCAGAAAGAGGTAAACCAATGGAGAGTGTAACAACGTGTGATCATGTGGATCAAATTAAAATTGTGGCGAACCGAGATGGCATTCAAGGCTGTGAAGATTGTTTAAAAATTGGTACCTCCTGGGTTCATCTGCGTATGTGTCTGAGTTGCGGGCATGTGGGATGTTGTGATTCGTCTACCAATCGACATGCGCGCCAGCATTTTACCGACACAAGACATGCGATTATACAGTCCGTAGAACCGGGTGAAAAGTGGGGCTGGTGTTACCTTGATGAAGTGTATCTGACAGAGCCACCTTCACCAGGACCCTAGGTGAAACGAAAACTTGACCAAGAAGGGAAAAGTCGTGAGCACGCATGACAGCCCAAAGAAGGAAAAAGATTAAGCAAAGAACGTTAAACGAGATAAGGGCTCAGGCTAAGAAGAGGATTCAGGAATATAATTATGTATGAGGAAAAAAAGAGTTGAAACCCAGAAAAGTGTCTCTTAACTTAAAGCACATTTATGCGTCCAACCTTTTGAAGACGTACAAACAGTACCATGCTATTATAGAAATACTTATATAGATAAATTTAAGGTTATTATTATGAAATTTTCAAAAGATATTACTATAAACGCGCCAGCAAAAAAGGTCTGGGATATCCTCGGACATAAATTTGCTGATGTTGGTCAGTGGTCAAGTTTAGTTTCACAATCTACTGTAAATAACGATGTATCAAAGGTCAATAATTCACCTGTCGGTGGCAGGTTTTGCGAAACAAGCATTGGTAAGATATCAGAAGAATTTACTGCTTACGATGAAAAGGGAATGACTTTTAGTTTCAAGGGCGTTATCACATCAAAAATATTTAGTAACGTAATTAGTACAAACGCCGTTACCGCTATAGACGAAAATACTTCAAAAGTAACATTAACACCCAATGTTGATTTGAAAGTGCTTGGCATACTGATGTATCCTTTGATTAAAATGAACCTGGGTAAATTAATAAAACAGGGGTTAATGGATTTAAAATATTTCGCTGAAAACGATAAGCCCTCACCCGAAAAACTCGCCTCACAAAAATAACATTAAGATTTCAAACGAAACAATATTTTCCTAAAAACGGTCGTTTTCGGGACATTCCCATAAACGTCCCAAAATCAAAGTCCTAGGAATATTGCATTTAACGAGTTTTGGTACTTCGAATTTGTGTGTCATAACTGACGTTTATGGGACAGTTCTATTTCAACAACAACACCTTCTTAGTTTGAACGAATATTCCCACCTATTAGACTGTAGAAGTAGATGCCGACAATAGAATTATTTGTTCTTTTAATTAGCTATCAGCCTAATGAAACGGGGATGCTCTCGCAGAGGGTCCCATATAGGATCTAACTTTAAACTGTGTTCAGTTATAAAGCCTGGAATTGACAGTAACAGTACCAACTGATCGATCGCTTTATCATATTCACCGACCATCGTATAAATCTGAGCTAACCTTTCTATTCTAAAAGTACCGAAGAAAGCGTCTTTGGAGAGAGGAAGAAGTTCGACCGCTTCTAATCCCTTCTCTATCGCCTCCTCTTTTCTTCCTAATCCGGCGTAAGCCAGACCTAATTTACTCAGGGCCCAATCGTTCTTTGGATCTTCAGTTAGTTTATCTTCCGTTTCTACCCTCATAGAATCATAATAAGAATAGGCTTTTTCAGTATGACCCAATTTAAAATGAAGAAAAGCTTTATTCCCATACCATTTAGCCGTATCGCTTTCAAAGACATTTAGAGCTTTAGTAAAGTTCCTCTCAACTTCATATTGCAATCCCTGTTGAAGTACTATTTTGTTCGGATCTATATTCTCCATGGCTGCATTTAGGATAATACGCTTTTCCTCCAAATTACCTCGTGGTAGAGAAAAAATTAATGGGTAGTAACTAAAGACCGATTCAGGCTGTAAAAGTATTAATCGGTTGCTATAACGTTCAGCCTCTTTCCACTTGCGGATTGCAGTATATGTTTGTGCAAGCGCATAAATTTTATTATAGGAGCGTGGATCTAAATCAGCTGCTCTCTTTAAAGATGCAATTGCATCATCCCATTTACCCATTCTTCGATAAACATATCCTATCACTACCGATACGTCACTGTTGTTTGGTTGTTTCTCAAGAGTAGGGATCAAATAATTGAGCGCTTCGTCATAATCTCGATAACCCCAATAATAGTAATATCCCTTTGCAATCTGGACCTCAGGATGCTCAGGGTCAATTCCCGAAGCCTTATCAATTGCTTTCTTTGCTTTTGCAAGACGTTCATCAGTTCGATCCCACGTCCCAAAGCCATCCCAATACATCGCAAGGTGAGCTCTTGCAAGTCGCGAGTATGCAATTATAAAGTTTGAATCGAGAGCTACAGCTTTTTCATATGAGGCTATAGATTCTTCGAGGAGTTCCCTTTCATAATCGTGTCCAAATTTCTCATAAAGGATATTACCTTTAAGATAGAAATCATAGGCCTCAAGATTATTGGTAGGTTTTTCGTTGATGCGATCTTCTTCTTCAGGACTTAGCGATGCTTCTAATGCTGCTGCTATCTTCTTCGCAACGTCGCTTTGTATGGCGAAGATATCATCGAGATCTCTATCATACGTTTCCGCCCAGAGATGCTTGTCGGTATTAACATCTATCAACTGAGCATTTATACGAACCCGATTTCCTCCTCTTCGGACACTACCCTCCAAGATAGTAGCCACACCTAATTCTGCACCAATTTCACTTAAATTTTTCGTCGTATTCTTATACTGCATGATTGAAGTCCGGGAAATTACCTCCAGACTCTTGATCTTGGATAGTTGGGTAAGAATATCATCAGTGATCCCATCAGCGAAAAATTCATTTGATGCATCTTCGCTCATATTTGTGAATGGAAGAACCGCTATCCTTAAATTATTCAGATCTTTTCTTGACTCGACTTCCACAGTACCGAAGTCAATTTTGAGACCGACAATGACCAACGCCGTGATCAGAACAGCTACTCCTATCCATTTCATATTAAACTTATTTGAAGCAGAAGTGGGTTTTGGGATATCAGATGTAACTGCAGTTGGCTCAGAGGACTTAGTTACTGTGAATACTTCCATCTCATCGTCTACATTCTTTAAGTCCTTTTTACCAAGCGAGCTTAGACTCAATCCAGATTGGTTTTTAATGTTCTCATATACCTGATGAGAGACGCAAATGCCCCCTGCTTCTGCCAACGGCTCAATCCTTGAGGCTACGTTAACACCGTCTCCATAAACTTCTTCGCCTTCAACTACAACATCTCCTATATGAATTCCGATTCGAAGAGCTAACTCTTTCTCAACTTTCAAGACATACTGAATTTCTAAAGCTGAGTTGACTGCCTCTTTTGCGCTTTCGAACCTGCAGAATGTTCCGTCGCCCACATATTGTATTATTTCACCACCGTGTTTTTCGACGAGTGGTTTCATTAGAGCTCTATGCCGTTGAATTAATTCCCTGGCTTTATCCTCATCCTCTTGCATTAGAGCGGTATAACCCACCATATCTGTAAACATGATGGCTACGAGTTTGCGTTTAGGCTCAGATGGCATAAATCTTATATCTTCCTAATTATTGTATTGTGGAATTAGGAATGAAAGTTACTCGAACGGATGAAATCTCGCAAGATAAATGATTACCGACTTAATCCATATTGGCAGTTTCGACATACGTTTTGGGAACACTAAAAATGTGTGTCAAAAACGACGGCTTATAAGACAAAAAACCACTGTCTCAAAAGCTGATTGTCAAAAACTCTCGGTTTCTAAGTTTTGGACTGCGAAATGGTGTGTCATAACCTACGTTTCTGAGATAGTGCTATTTTAGGAGTATAATCTTGAGAGTTTGGACAAAATTATCCGCTTGGAGTCTGTATATTCCGAATGCATCAATGCGGCAAGAACACAAATAGCGATGCTATACCGCCCATGTCTCATAACTTTATATCCTTATCATAATTATTTCAATTTTTAGTTTCG
>SORT01000053.1 GCA_004402895.1 Fidelibacterota bacterium MT.SAG.3
TCGAGTCAAGAGGACTCATCCTCTTTTTCCTTTTTCATTTCGTTGGACTCAAGCAGCTTTCTCAGTTCAGGAAGAACATATATGTTTCCCAAATCCATCCTCCCTAACCCTCTCAAAAGCACGGCAATCTTTTTATCCAAACTGGCTTTTCTTTGGATAATTACTTGACCATCCTCGTTGATGATACAAAGATCTCCCTGAAAATCTCCATGTTCATACCGTACATCCAGACCAAGTTTCTCCGCAAGGTTTTCCAGTTCAATTAACAATTTTTCAGTTTTCATTAGAGATACTTTTTGAACGATCCTTTTTTTAGCGATTCTACCATATCTTTTATTTCTTGAGCTTTATCCCGGGGAGCGACGAGAAAAGCATCGTCGGTAGCTACCACGATCATATTTTTAAGCCCTATCGTAGCGACAAATTTCCCCGAGGCTTTAATCAAAGTATTCGTAGTGTCAATTGTGATTGCATCACCGTCTATGACATTCCCTTGTTTATCTTTTCTGCTTAGCGAATACAGAGCTTCCCACGAGCCAAGGTCATTCCATTCAAATTCGCCTTTGACCATGTGAACGTTTTGTGATACTTCCATTACGGCATAATCTATTGAGGTAGCTCTGATGACGGAAAACGCTTTTTTCAATTTAGCGGCAAAACCCTTGGAGTTAAAATGGCCGGAAAGTTTGGCAAGAGGTTCATAAATTTCCGGTATGTTTTCTTCCATTTCCCGTAAAATCGCTGATGCTTTCCAGATGAACATTCCACTGTTCCAGAAGAAATCACCGCTCTTAATAAATCGCTTTGCAGTTCCGTATGTCGGTTTTTCTGCGAATGCCCTGACTTTATAACTTCCCTGATTTTCTTGAGTGAGTATTGCCTGAATATAGCCGTACGCTGTTTCAGGTCCCTTCGGGGTAATCCCGATGGTCACTAAACCGTCAGTTCGTTCTGCGGTTTTTCTGGCTCGCTTAACAGCTTGAGCAAATTTAGTTTGATTCCTTATTACATGATCAGCTGGAAACACTGCCATGACGGCATCCGCATCAATATCCCTTATGTACAAAGCTGCGAGACCAATTGCGGGGGCGGTATTACGGGCTTTAGGCTCGATAAGTATGTTCCGGGATTTTAATTCGGGGATCAGATCCTGAACTCTTTTGGATAAGATCTTATTTGTTACCACGATAATATTTTCAGCCGGCACGATTTTTATTATCCGGTCATAGGTCGCTCGAAGCATGGTAATCTTACCGACCATATTTAAAAATTGTTTAGGTTTGTGCGATCTACTGGCAGGCCAGAATCGTTCTCCGCGTCCCCCTGCAATAATTACTGCATACATCAAATCATTCCTCAGCGATATCTAAAACTGATATTATCATTTCTTGCTTAATTTATCACAATAAAACACTGCCTTGAAAGACATTTTTTACGGCTCCTTCCAATATTACCTCACCCTCGACATCGCTTTTATCAACCAATAACACACCACCCGGGAAAATAAGTTCAATCGGAAAGTCAACAGACTTAGTCTGGTTCAGCATTAGGGCACAGCAACGGCGCCCGTTCCGCATGAATTGGTTTCGTTTTCCACTCCCCTCTCATACGTTCTGACAAAATATTTATTATCCATTATCTTCAGAAAATCAACATTGGCGCCATTTTCAAATAAGCGGTCGTACCTGATCTTTCTTCCAACGGTTTTCAGATCATCTTCTTCAGCCTCAATTAATTCGGTGACAAAGTGCGGTGAACCTGTATCAATAAAATATCCGTCCCTTCCGTCGACGGTGCAATTATTTCCTTCCGCGTCTGCACTGATAGTTATGCGAACTAAATCATTATTGACCCACCCCCTGTGCCCGCCATCAGAAGCGCTGAATTTCAGTTCGGACTTATTCAGCAGATCACTTGCAAATTTCACCGCGCACATCGCTCCATTTCCGCACATTCCGCCTTCACTGCCGTCCGCGTTCAGATATCTCAGATGGAAATCATATCCCGGTTTTTCCATGATGATCAAAATACCATCCGCTCCCACGCCTGCTCTCCTATCACAAAATTTTCTGACTATTTTTTCATCGAACTCGGGCAGCGGTTCAGACATACCGTTAAATAGAACGAAGTCGTTCTCTGTTCCATGCATTTTTATGAACTTGACTTTATTTTCCAATCAGATTCTTCTTCCTGAAATCGATCGTATGCCCGGATGTTTCCCAGCGTGAACGGACACTGACCGTATCCGGACTCTGAAAATACAATTCTGCATTCAGATAAGGGGCATAACTTCCCAAACTGTACACACCGTTCTGATCACTGTCTGCAAAAATGTCAAGGAAGTATTTACCCGGAAGCACATTCTCCATTCTGAATTTTCCCTCCGCACCGACTTTTGTGACGATTTTTCTCCCTCTTCCCCTCACCTTATTGGCTGATATATATAACGGTATGTCAAAACCTGCATCGGTAATTATTGTGCCGCTAATCACCCCGAAAGTATCGGTGTTTACGGTTCTAAACTCCATCGTCCATATTGAATCAGCAGCCGGATTTCCCGAAAGATCCATTACTTTTTCAAGATCAATATTTAAGGAATAAACCGTATTCGATGCCCAGCCATTTTCGGGATAGGCTTCCCAAACGTTGGGATATATTGAATAAAGCGTATAAGACACATTTTCGCTATCCGCATTAAGAATAGTAAGGGAAGATTCTTTACTCTCTTCTGTAATGGCTTCACTGAACTTGATCTTTAACTTTTCATCAAGATAGAAGTTTATAGATCCCGATCCTTTATCTACGCCGAGCAGCTTTGGAGGTACGCTATCTCTATTCGCAGAAAAGGTGAATGATTTTAGCACGGATGAGCTATCCACACTGTTTCCCGAGCTGTCTTTGAAAGCTCCCAAGTATAACTTGAATTCCAACTTCGAACTTTGCTCTGCAAATTGTAGGTGTACTATATTTTTATTCTCCACATCGGGATAAATTGAAATCGGATAAATTTTATTCTCGTAGGTAGAATCGCTTATCCAAATTGAATCTGTTGAGGTTGGGAAGACTAAGGGTTCAAGAGCTCGGAAATGTAATTGTGAATTATCTAAAGGAATAATAGTTAAAACTCTGGGTTTAAGAGTGTCAACGCTGCTGAATTTGTAAAATGACGTGAATGAGGATGAATCCTCTTCGGAGATTATAATATCAGGCCACGGCGAAATGGCAATTCCATCTTTTGCGCTGTTATATTGCCGATCGCCGTTTTTATCCTCTATGGCAAACAGCCGATATTTTCCGTCAGATAAGAATTTGAACCGGAATATACCCTCATTTGACAATTGAGTGATGTAATCGGGTTTGAGTGTATCAGGGTCAACGCTCGAACTCTCATCCAACAAATAGGCGAAAATGAGAGTTTTCTCGATCTCATATTTACCGTACATCTTTCCCGATATACTCCCATTATCAATTTTATTCCCGGTTGAAAATGCGAGCGTGTAAGTTTCATCGAGACTTATCTTATGCGCATCCATGGCATTACTGCCGATAGTCACTACGTATGTTTTTTCCTCCTCAAGCTCTTCGGTAAATCGTATCTCGAGTTTTTTGTATCCCTTCCAAACAAATATCGGATCTTCCTTTGGTGTAGGAGAGATAAATACCGAGTTAACAACACTTCCCCGATTCATATTTTCGTTGAATTTCAGCAGTACCGTCAGATCTCTGCTGACGTTTAAAGAACGAGGTTCAGGATCTACATCAATTATTCGAGGAGGAATATCGTCCACAGGACCGCCTGATACCGGTCCTTTGGATGCACAGCTGTTTACGATAAGCATAAAACAAAAATGTACGATTAAACTGATAAGAGTTAGTTTTTTCGGCATTTTATAAATAATCCACCTTAATTGTCGGCGCTGAATAGATTTTTGTTTTGGGTAACCCTCCAAACGGTAATCTATTCCCTGCAATGTTTGTTTGAAAGTTTTTTTCTAAACACTTGTTATATTATTTTTTTGACCAATATTCTTCTAATTCAACTCCAAGCCCATCTGCCATTCGGTTTACGAATGCAAAATAGCCGTTTACCATTACTATATTCAGTATTGCTTCATCCGTTATTCCTACTTTTTTGAGGGCGTCAACATCGACTTTTGTCATTTTGGAAGGAGTTTTGGTGATTTTTAACGAGTATTGCACAATCGCTTTCTCCCGTTCTGTAAGAAAATCGGGCAGTTCTGTTTTCTGTAGTTCCTCAACGATATTATCCATTTTGCTTAACCTGCGGAGAGCCTCTCCGTGATGAACAATTCAGTAATGGCATTCGTTATAGATAGAAACTACAGTCGCGATCAGTTCCCTTTCCTTCCGAGAGAGATCGGTGCGGCCGAACATGATATCTCTATAAAATTCAAGATGAGAAGCCATGGTCGAGGGAATCAAGCTATGAATTTGAATGATATGATCTATTTTACCAGGTTCGTATTGCAATGGTTCAAACACTTCTCTTAATTCACCCTCGGATTCTTCATACGAAATCATATTTATCCATGACATGGTTAAATTTCTCCTTTATCCATTACCGGAATCAAATTCCCGACTTATTCATAACTGATTTTTGATTTCCGTTATCAAGCAGCATATCAATAACCTCCGCTACAGCCCCTTCTTCATTTGTGCGGTCAGTGATCAGATCAGCTCTTTCTTTCAAACCGTCTGTCGCATTTGCCACGGCAATGGAGAGACCTGCCTCATTGAACAGTTCATAATCGTTCAGATAATCACCAACTGCAAGAACCTGGTCCTGAGAAAGTTCATAGTACTCCCGGAGAAACTTCAAGCCTTTCCCTTTAGAATCGCCCGTGCTCTTTATTTCGAGAAAATTAAGCGGGTAACGCGGAGATGGAAAACCGAATGTCGTAATATCGCACTTTGTCTCACCGTTTAAATTTCCGGCAATTTTATCCAATATATTCGTCTCTCCGACAAGCAATATTTGATATATCTTTCTATAGCTTTCGAGATCAAATTCCTTCACCTCATTAATATTTACTGCCCACAATTCGAGATATTTTAAAATCTCGGGATCATTTGCCTTATGGCGTATATTATCACCTTCGTAAATAAATTTATGCACCGGCGCTCCGTCGAATACAGTTAGAATATCCCTGACGCAGTGGTGACTCAGAGTTTTTTCATAAAGTATTTTTCCAGTGCGGGATTCTGCGATAACTGTTCCGTTCAGACTTACGATCGGGATGTCAAGTTCGAGCGCATTGGCAAATGGCGCTGCCGCCGCAAACATTCTTCCCGTTAAAAATGATATGTGATAACCTGCGTGTTTCGCCTTCGCGATCGCCTCGCTTACTTCCGGGATTATCTTCTTATCATCGGTCAGAGTCGTTCCATCAAGATCAAGCGCCAAAAGCTTTATTTTATCGAGTCGTTTTTTCAACTCTTCGGTTAATGATCGCATTATTCCTTTTCACCTATCTCAGAATAGAATTCGGCGCGAAAATCATCAAAATTTCCTCCGACGATCGCTTTTCTCATATCTCTCATCAGAGTGTTAAAATAATGCAAATTATGCAGTGTGGCTGCTCTTCCTGCGAGTGTCTCCTTCATCCTGAACAAATGCCTGAGATACCCTTTAGAATAAGATTTGCAGCTGCTGCAGGTGCAGCCTTCTTCTATGGGGTCTTTATCCGTCTTATATTTCGAATTATTCAGGTTTAGCTTGCCTGACTTGGTGTAGACCGTACCCTTCCTGCCGTTACGGGTAGGAATTACGCAGTCGAACATATCTATCCCGCGCGCAACGCATTCTATGAGGTCTTTCGGCCTGCCCACACCCATTAGATAACGGGGTTTGTCATTCGGCAGTAAAGATGTATTGAACCCACATATTTCATACATGATATCTTCCGGTTCACCTACTGCAAGCCCGCCAACTGCATATCCATCGAAGCCGAGTGATACAATTTCTTTTGCGCTTTTTTCCCGCAAATCTTTATAAGTCCCCCCCTGAACTATCCCGAATAAAAACTGTTCATCTCCGTAGAACGGTTTCGAGGATTCGAATGACTCCTTAGAAAGGGCAGCCCACTTGGCAGTTCTTCTTTCTGCCTTGGATACGTAATCCAAACTGCTCGGATATGGAGCGCATTCGTCAAACGCCATTATAATATCTGCTCCTATCGTCCGTTCGACATTCATTACGATTGAAGGAGTGAACCGGTGCTTTGTCCCATCCACATG
>SORT01000054.1 GCA_004402895.1 Fidelibacterota bacterium MT.SAG.3
GACAGCCATGATACTCCGGTGTCCCCAATATAATGCCATCGGAATTTTGAACTTCATCCCTAAGTCTGAAAACATCTTCCGGAAAAGTCTTTTCATCTATCCTTCCATCCATTAGGGGTAAATCGTATTTGCGTAGATCAATAAGATTTATCTTTGCCCCGGCATCTTTGGCGCCCATAAGCGCAATGTTCAACGCCATACGCGTATAGCTGCCTTCTCTCAGACTTCCACAAATCCCTGTTATAATAATTTTATCATTCATCTTGTTTAATATAGATCACTTGACTCTCTGTCAGCTTGTTATATATAAAAATTTCTTAATCTTCTTTCGCCGGACGCATATGAACAATCCGTTGTGGAAAGGGAATCTCAATGTTCTTTTCCTTGAACTTCTTGTATATCTCTGAATTCAACTGGTCGATCACCCGTCCGCGGAGGACCGGTTCCGCTATCCAGAAAAGCAGTTGGAACGAAAGTTCCGATTCCCCGAACTCCCTGAACCTGACTCTCGGTTCCGGTTCTTCCTGCACATAGCTGTTCGATCTTGCGATATCGAGAAGGGTTTCTCTCACTAAATCAATGTCCGAGCCATAGGCAATTCCTACGGATACCCGTATTCGCTGTTTCAGATTAGGTCCGCCACTTTCATTTATAATCTTCGAGCCGGCTATTACCGAATTCGGTATCGTGATCTCCACATCATCCCTCGTCAGCATACGAGTGCTTCTTAGCCCGATATCCGTTATTTTTCCTCTTTCTCCTCCATCTAAATTTATAAAATCACCGACCTTGTAAGGAGCGTCCACCATGATGAAGAATCCTGCGAACAGGTTAGCGAGGCTATCCTTTGCGGCGAAGCCGACAGCGATTCCAACTATACCCGCAGACGCCAACCAGGCGGATATGTTTAAATCCCAGGCGAGCAGCAAGAAATAGAAAGCTCCCGAAAAGATGATTATTTTGCCGAGATTGTCAAACAGAGGCAAAGTGCGCGGTTGCACGATTTTATAGCTTTTAGGTAATACGGAGAGTTCTCTCAGCATCATGGTAGCGAATTTCCAAGCTGATCCCGTCCAAATCAGGATCACGATTGTTTTTATTAAGCCCACGAAAATATATTGTAGGTTGTCGGGAAACTTTAGAGTGTGAATGGCCATGTCAATACCGACTAACAGGACGGTGTAAAAGACAGGTTTGTTGAGCAGATCAAGCAAATTATCGTCAAATGTCGTTTTAGATCGCTTGACCGCACGAGCTAAGATACCACCGAATATCCATTTAACGATCGCCGCGGCAAGAACGGATGCAAAAACGATCATGAGCGCTTTCATATAGGGGTTGGAAAGAACTGTTTTAATAAGATCCATTATTCTTCATATTAATTTACAAACCACTAATTTACCAGCTTAAACATAATGTATTTTCAGACATCTCCTTCATAGGACGGAGTAAAAAAGTTTCAATGCTGCTGTGCCATCCACTTACTGTCAACGGTCAAAGGGAATTCGTGACTCCCCAGTGACCATTTTTTGTCACGGTTTGTTACAAAGTAACTCCTCCGAAGTCCCGTAACGCCGATTTAGTTACTTCAACAACACCATCTTCCTCGTCTGAACGAAATCGCTTTCGGGTGTGCCGACTTGGAGGCGGTAGAAATAAATTCCAGAAGCTACATTTGAAGTATGCCATGTAATTTGGTGTGTCCCCGCTGATTGAACTTTACTGACGAGACGATCTATCTCTTCCCCTCGTATGTTATATATTGATAAAAAGACATTACTCAATTTGGGAATTTCGTATCTTATAATAGTCGTTGGATTAAACGGATTAGGGAAATTCTGACTTAGTTCAAATTTTGTTGGCGTAATTAGATCACTTTTTATACCTCCAGTAGGAAAATGCCCGGGATTTATCATCAAAGTATCCAATGCCCGAACCGTAGCAAAAGGAATGAATCCGTCTGCCTCAGAATACGAATAGAAACTATCTATTTTTACTGTTTCTGTGACATAATCAACTGCTATTACCAAATTACCTGCATCTCTAAATTGTTTTAGCAATCCGTGTTCATAAGTTTGTAAGTCATACGGATTATTTTCATCAAGGTCGCCAAAGAAATACGTGTCCTCCGCACCGATTCCATGAATATTTTGCAGGTAAATTGTTGAGGAATCGGCAGTGGCATCATCAATTATCGATGCTCCGTTCTGCGGGAATATATAAAAATCAGCGCATGAACATTTGGCGCTTGCATAGTCTGCCATTTCAATCACAAACTGAATCATCTCGTTAGCAGAATCAGTATTTTCCGGCCTATCCCCTTCTGGCCCAAAGAAATAATATGCATCGATAATATCCAGATATATTCCGTCAAAGCCCGCTGCAATGATCTTATCCAGATACGCGTCAGGCGAGCCCATAATTATTTGTTTCCAACCATCCATCCAATAACGAACCTTGTAGTTTCCTTCCCATGCAGGATTGGTAGGCCCCAACCAAGAAGGGTTCCCCTCCGTCCAACCTGACTGCCAATAATACCTATAGTCCTCTGCCTCCCCGATGGACATATAACTGAGCACAATTTTACCAGAATTCTTTAATTGCTGGATTTGGCTGAGAGTGAATTCTCCATCTCCTGATCCATCTGAAGAATAATCAATGACCACCAGATCAAAAGAAGATGCTGCTATGAAGTCAATATCGATCTTTTGAAGCTGATATAGCCAGCTCTTTACATCTTGTAATACTTGCCCTGAAGCATTCTTTGTTATTGGCAGATAAAATAAACATAGAATGCACACCTTGATGAACGAATTCCGACCCATCGACAACCTCCTTTACTTTAATCACTCTCTAAATTACTCACAAGGGCTTCAGATGGCACGCAATTTTCGTTCAATTCTCAAAAAAAACGTATGAGTTTTGTTACTCTAAAAATGTAGCGACATCACAGCGACCATTTATTGTCCGGATTGTTGCGAAGTAATTTCTCAGAGTCCTGAAATGCCGATTCGGCTTCTTGGGGATTTTTACTCGGATATTTATAGTACTATTGCATTAATTTTTGAAGATTAGCTCTTGTGAAGTCGTGTTTTAAACATTATGTTTTGTATCCGGTTTTTAAAGGAATATTGAACAAATGACAGCGGATAATTCACTTTACCCACTACTGACTCCCGGCGAATTCCACGATGCCTGTGGAACCGGATTTATAACTGAAATTTCAGGAGTTCCAAGCCGCCGAGTTATTGATTCCGCGCTCGAATCATTAGAGAGGTTGACTCACCGCGGCGGTCAAAACGCCGATTCAAAAACAGGTGATGGAAGCGGTATTCTCACAGATATCCCCCAAGAATTTTTTCAAAAGATCCTGAAAGATGAATTAGGAATTAGCGCAACTCCTGAAAGTCCTCTGGCGGTCGGCATGGTTTTTACAACTAAAAATGATCGATCGATGCTCATTAAAATATTCCGGTCGGAGTTAAAAAAACAGGGGTTTCAATATTTAGGTCAAAGAGAAGTTCCTGTCAACAAGGATTCACTGGGTGATTATGCGAGGAAAACTTGTCCGCTTATTCTTCAGCTGTTTTTCTCTTGCCCAAAAAATCCACGATTACAGATAGAATCTTTTCTCTATCTTATGCGAAAATCTATTGAAACGAAGATCACTCGTAAAGGAAGTGATTCTTATATCTGTTCGCTTTCCTCCAAAACGATAGTTTATAAAGGACTATTGTCAGCCCACCAACTTCGCCGATTTTACAGTGACCTTGAAAATCCTGAATATGTCGCGAAAGTAGCTATTTTTCACGAGCGTTACTCAACGAACAGTATCTCAAGCTGGGCAATGGCTCAGCCCTTCCGGTTTTTAGCCCACAACGGAGAGATAAACAGTATTAAGGGGAATCGACTTTGGATGCAGGCAAGAGAAGGTGAGCTTAAATCACAATATTGGGGCGATGACCTTAAAGTTCTACATCCTATAGTTTCCAACGAAGGAAGCGATTCGTTATCACTTGATAATGTGCTGGAGTTTTTAACTCGCAGCGGACGGGACATTTTTCACAGCGTTATGATGCTGATCCCTGATTATTATGCCCATTCTAAAAACATTGAACAATCACTAAAAGATTTTTTTATCTATCATGAAAACTTAATGGAGCCATGGGATGGCCCTGCGGCTTTAGTATTCACTGATGGTGATTTCGTGGGAGCGAAACTCGACAGGAATGGACTGCGACCGTTACGGTACACGGTAACGAAAGACGGATTGATTATTATGGCTTCCGAAGCAGGCGTGATCGAGGTCGAGACAGAGAATTTAGAATATCACCGTCATATGGCTGCTGGTGAAATTCTCTCGGTAGATCTAAACGGTGGTGGGATTACAGAAAATGATGATCTAAAAAAACTTGTAGCGCAGAATTTTCCCTCCACTGATCTTCTGTCCGAGAATGTTAAGATCATTCAACATGATGATACTTTTGATGGGTTTAATCTTTTCGAATTACCTTCAATCGGTTTTGACAAACGCCTTAGGACAGCTTTCGGTTGGGAGAAAGAAGACTTGAACCGGTATCTTATTCCTATGGCAAAAAGCAGTAGGGAGCCTATTGGTAGTATGGGAGACGATACACCGCCAGCCATTCTATCTTCAAGAAATCGCCGATTTTATGACTATTTTAAGCATACATTTGCTCAAGTAACAAATCCGCCGATAGACCCGATCCGTGAGAAGTTCGTGACAAGCCTTTATGAATATCTTGGCAGCGAGGCAAACCTACTCTCTGAAAAACCATTTTTTAACGGTGCTATCAGAATAGAAAGTCCAATTTTATCACCGCGTGAACTTGCGAGCATAATGGACAATCATTCATGGCTTCCACATAAAAAAGTCTATGGTCATCTTTCGATCGACGCGAATCTTAAAGATCAACTTGAAAAAATAATGACAGAATGCGAAGAAGCGGTTCAAGCCGGGCATAAATTGATATTATTGAGTAATGAAGATATAACTTCTGAACTGATACCAATTCCGATGGCGCTGATCGTCTCTGCGGTACACCATCATCTTATTTCAAAAAAAATACGAAGCAAGGTTTCCTTGCTTTGTCTCTCCGGAGATATAGTGGAGGATCATCATGTAGCTTGCCTCGTTGCCCTCGGAGCGAGCGCAGTTTATCCGTACATGGCTTATGAGCTCATCAGAGAGGAGTTTTCTGATGATAACGACTGGACAAAAATGATGGGCAATTACAGGTATGCTCTCGAAAAAGGGCTACTCAAGATCATGGCAAAATCAGGCATCGCTACCCGGAACAGCTACCACGGTAGTATGCTCTTACATGGTTTTGGCATCTCTCAGGAGCTGCTCGATAATTATTTTCCTTCAATCAAATGTCAGACAGGCGGCATAAATTTAGGTCACATTGAAGCAACTATGCGTGAGAACCACTTGCAGGCATTTTCAACCGAGTCGACCAGGTTAAAAGAAAGCGGTCGGTTTCACTTTCGCAAGAACGGCGAAAAACATGGGTATAGTCCGGATGTTTTTAAACTAATTCATAAATCCTCTCGAGGCGAGCCCGCAGATAATCTTGACAAACCCTCTCAGCCTATTTATATACGGGATCTTCTTTCATTTAAAGGGAAAAATTCTGTTCCCCTCGAACAAGGAGAGGAAGTCTCCCAAATACTTAGAAGGTTCGGCGCAGGCGGGATGTCTTTCGGCGCAATCTCTGAGGATTTATGAATTAGTTTAAAAACATCCGGACTATACCCATGTTTTTCGCCG
>SORT01000055.1 GCA_004402895.1 Fidelibacterota bacterium MT.SAG.3
ATTCCAGCACCGCGAGCTGAGATTTATCCTGCCCACAATGTAAATGTGTTTAAAAGTAGCTGAGATTTAAATTTATAGAAAAGCATCATTAATTACACAGATATTATCGATAATTCTGCTAATCAAATACGCAGTTTTTTGGATTTCGGATCGGGAATAGGATTCTTGGGACTTTGCTTCTACTGACTCCAAGCGGCGATTTCGCCTAGACGTGGAAGATGGTTTTGTTGAAGTAAGATTCTTTGAATCAGAATCCGCGGTTCACACATGATTGATTTTATTTAATACAGCCTGCAATAAAAAATAAAACTTGAGAAACTTTCCGCCTTTTCACTTGCAAGCGAAGTGAGCAACACATATTTTTTAGTAAGTTCCGGAGTTTAATAATTTGGGAGGATTTTGCAAAATCTATCGGTAGACGGTATCATCATTGTAGCGCTCGGCTTCTTCGCATACAAGGGATTGATGAAGGGTCTGATACTTGAAGTTTTCAAGCTTATCGGCATGTTCGGCGGGTTTCTTGCGGCGGCGAAATACTTCAGCGGGGGAACGGGAATTTTAATGAAACAATTTGATCTCGGTCCGAACGTAGCAGCCGGAGTAAGTTTTTTGCTGATTTTTGTGCTTGTGGCGGGGACGGCTCGTTTTATCGCCGGAGCGATCAAAAAATTGATGGAATTCAGCATGCTCGGATGGGTCGACAGAGGCGGCGGCGTGCTGTTCGGAGCGCTTAAAGCGTCTTTTATTATCAGTTCGGTTTTACTTGCAATATCATTCATACCGGGAGATTTTTCCAAGAACCTCGAGAAAAAATCCAAATTCTATACTCCTATGAAAGGGATAGCTCCGATGGTCTATGACTGGATATACGGTATGTTTCCCGATGCGCTCTCTTTTCAGGATAAGATCACAAAAACCATCCAGGGTTATGGCGGTTCGATGACGGGAGGAGGCGCAGGGGGGATTCCCGGAATGCCCGCCGGGATACCCGGATTGGGTCAGCTTGATAAGCTTAAAGAGGGTGAGGGACTTGATTTCGACGGAAAAGAGTAGCAGAAGAAAATTGACGAATTGCTGAAAAAGTATGGCAAAAAATGAGGTCTGCACCGAGTCAGTTCTGGAAAGCTTAGACTTTCCGTTTATCAAAGAACTTCTTTTTAAATCTCTACATTCTGAAGCAAGCGCCCCTCTTGTGGAAGCGCTAAAACCTACTTCAACTATTGCCGATCTGAAACATAAACTCCAACTTGTGACCGAAATGCGCGCGATCCATAGCGACGGAGAGCGTTTTCCGATTGAACAATTTGAGGATATCGAAAGCGGAATTGAAGTGTTGAAGAAGGAGGGTCGGGTTTTATCGGCAGAGAGTTTGGATAGGATCGGCGTGGCGCTCAGGTTAGCGCATTCAATTAAATTATTCATGAAGGATCGGGAGGAGTCTCAATCAGCCCTTTATGCACTGTCAGAAGGGTTCATTTCTCTGCCCAAAGTTGAAAAGAGAATAGCAAAAACCATCGGTCCCGAAGGTGAAATATTAGACAGCGCAAGCAGTGAATTGCGGAAAATACGCAAATCTATTCGCACTACCGAAGGCAGAATGCGAAAACGGTTAGATGAAATATTGGCAAAACTAATTAAAGACGGAATTGCCCGCGACAGTAATCCGACTATCAGGAACGGCAGGTTTGTTCTGCCTGTGAAAATAGAACATAAGAGGCAGCTGAAGGGCGTGATTCACGACAGCTCCGCAAGCGGAACGACCGTTTTTATTGAGCCGGTAGAAGTGATTGAACTCAGCAACGTTGTGCAGGGATTGAAGTTTGATGAGAGACGCGAAATTGAGAAGATACTCGAAGAGATAACAGTTGAGCTGCGCCCGCAAGCAGAAGAGCTTGCCCTCTCTTTTGAGACTCTGAAACAGTGCGATCTTATCTATGCAAAATCCGAACTTTCAAAAGAGATGAACGGAACAGCTCCCGAAATATTCAGCGAAGGGGAGCTTCTGCTGAAAGATGCCCGCAATCCTTTGCTCGAAAAACTTCGTGAGGTAATACCGTTGGATTTCGCTCCGGGTGACGGGATCAACACCGTTGTGATAACAGGCCCGAACGCCGGGGGCAAGACCGTTGCGCTGAAGACAGTTGGATTGTTGACTCTGATGGCTCAATCGGGATTGCATCTTCCGGTTGCGGAGGAGAGCAAACTAATTATTTACAATAAGATATTCGCCGATATCGGCGATAAACAGTCTATAGCCGAAGACCTCTCGACTTTCACTTCGCATATGAAAAATCTGAAGGAAATATTAGACGATGCGGACGAGAAGAGTCTTGTCTTGGTTGACGAGATAGGAACGGGAACGGATCCTACGGAAGGAGCGGCATTTTCCTCCGCCTTCCTTGAAGAAATATCGCAGCGGGGAACCATGACGATCGTTACGACTCATCACAGCAGCTTGAAAGAACTTGCTCAAAAGAGAGAGGGATTCATCAACTGCTCGATGGAATTTGATGTCGACAGACTGACACCGACATATAAATTCGTGAAAGGGATACCCGGTTCATCCTACGCACTTGAGATTTCAAGAAAGCTCGGTATAGACGAAAAATTGATAAAGAGGGCGGAGGAGCTCATAGGGAGCGGAGCCGTTCGGGTGGACTCGCTGCTCACCGAACTCGAGCGTGAGCGGCAAAAACTTCAGAACAAAGAAAAAGAACTGAATGCGATGCAAGAGCATCTTCAAGAGATGATATCAGAGTACGAAGATAAAATGGAACGGTTCAAGAGCGACGAGAAGAAATTGAAAGCGGAAGCGGCGCGCGAAGCGAAAGAAATACTTACCGGTGCGAACGCAGCGATAGAAAGAGCCGTTAGAGAGATAAAAGAGAGTCGGGCTGATTCCAATGTGATAAAAAATATTAAGCATCGGATTAGCGGTCAGAAAGCGCAGATAGAAGAGGTTATCTCCTCTGAGAAAGCGTCGCCGAAAGAAGATTCTGTTCCTCTGAGTTTGGAAGACGCCGAAATAGGAATGGATGTGTCGATCCCCTCTTTGAATGTTACAGGACAGATTCAGGAGATCAGAAGCGATAAGAACGATGCTGTGGTTTCTGTCGGGAGCACTAATATCATAATAGCGGTCAACAAGTTAAGAGCTGCCGCAGCTGTCAAAAAGAAAAGCTTGTTTGAAAATCCGGCAGGTTACGGCGGACCGGAACTGAGAGCTGTCACCCCCGAACTGAGTCTGCGGGGGATGAGAGCTGAAGAAGCGATTTCGGTATTGGAGAAATATCTCGATGACGCCCTCTTAGCCGGATTCTCATCGGTAGAGGTTATCCATGGGAAAGGAGAAGGCGTCTTGCGGAAATTGGTCGCCGAGCAGCTTAAAGCGCATCCAAGTGTAAAAAGTTTTCATACGGCGGCTCTCGACAGAGGCGGTTATGGAGTAACCGTGGCGGAATTCAAAAAATCATGAGAATTCCCGAAAACATAATTGATGATATTCGAAACGCCTCCGAAGTAGTTTCACTGATCGGCAGCTACGTAAAACTCAAAAAAACAGGCTCAAGCTTCGTAGGACTCTGCCCGTTCCACAATGAAAAAACACCTTCATTCAGCGTGAGTCCGTCAAAACAGATATGGCGCTGCTTCGGCTGCAACAGAAGCGGGAACGTTTTCACTTTTATCATGGAATACGAGAAACTGAATTTTATTGAAGCGGTGAGAACACTCGCGGAGAAATCGGGGATAACTATTCCTGAAAGTGGTTCTCAAAAATCAGATTACGAGGGTGGGGAGTCCAAGTCGGCAATGATATATAAAGTGAACCGCGCCGCCGCATCCGAATATCATAAAAATCTCATGAGCGACGCCGGTGAAGACGCGCGTAAATATCTGAGCGAACGCGGAATCAAAGGCGATATGCTGAAGGATCATGGTATCGGGCTTGCGCCTGACGAATGGGAGTGGCTGAAGCAGAAACTTTCCGGAAGAGGTTTTACTCAAAATTCGTTGATCGGATCGGGTCTAATGGGGAAAAGCGAACAGGGGGGAACCTACGACCGGTTCAAGAACCGGATAGTCTTCCCCGTGATAAACGAATCGGGAAAAGTCGTGGCGTTCGGCGGTAGAATTTGGCTGGCGGAGAGCGGTGGAGCGAAATATGTGAATAGTCCTGAATCACCCGTCTATGTCAAGGGCAGAGTCCTCTACGGATTATATCAGACGAAGGAGAAGATCAGGGAATCGAACCGGATAATTCTGGTTGAAGGCTACACGGATTTCCTGAGCATAAGAGCCGCGGGAATCAGCGACGTTGCAGCGACCTCGGGCACTGCGCTGACCACTGGTCAGGCTCGGCTCGCCAAGCGGTTCGCCGACAAGGCTGTCCTGCTTTACGATGGCGACAGCGCAGGGCAGAAAGCGGCAGTCCGGGCAGCGATAGTTCTATTAGGGGAAGGTTTTGATGTCGGGGTTGTACAGCTGCCTGACGGGAGCGATCCAGATAGTTTTGTGAGGGAGGAAGGTATCGATAAGCTCCGTGAACTCATCAAAAATGCGCATTCAATCGTTGATTTCAGAATAGGAATAATTCCCGAAGAAGAACTGTCGAGCTCAATTCTTAAAGCACGGATGGCGCGGAACATTGTCGAAGAAATTTTTGATTTGAACGATGAACTCCTCAAAGGAGCGCTCCTGAAGGATTTTGCTTCGAGACTCGGCGTAGATGAAGAAGTGCTGCTGAAGGAATCAAAAAAGTTCAGGGCGTTTGATGCCGCTGACGGCAAAGTCGACCAGGTGAGTGTTACTCTTAACGACATAACGCAGCGGGCGGAATACCAACTCGCGATGTTCCTTCTTTCCGCAAACGAAGATGTTTATAACAGCGCGGGAGAGTTTCTGAAGGAACACACATTTTCGCATAAAGGGATAGGCAATATAGTCGGTCTTCTGCTGAACTCCGGATTTGAGCCGAACCAATCCAAACTCTACGATGAAATTAACGAGCCGACCGAGAGAGCGCTCCTATCGAAAATGCTGAATGAAATAGGGTTGGTGGAAGACGAAGAGAAAACTTTTAACGAAAGTAAACTTAGGCTTCAAAAGATAAATCTAGACACGGAAAACAGGAAACTGAGAGACGAGATAAGAGAAGCGGAAGAGAAAGGCGAGGAGCCTGCGCTGCTGATCAAACAACAAAAAGAACTGACGGACCGGCTCCGGGAATTGGAAAATTGAAAAAATCGGGAAGATACGCTCTCAAATTCGTAAACTCGTCTTGACATTCCCTGCCTCTCAATCTAAATTATGCCCTGCCGAATAGAGGGGCCCTTAGCTCAGTTGGTTAGAGCATTCGACTCATAATCGAACGGTCGCTGGTTCGAGTCCAGCAGGGCCCACACCTCTAAAGACCTTGTAAGGCCCTGTTTACAAAGAGTTACACAGTCTTTATATACTCTTTTTTAAGATAAGTAATTAACAAATATTACTAAATATTATCACATATTAGGTACTTTTAGTGGAAATATATGGAAACTTTTTATCAGTGAAATTTTTTACCTAAAATGAGATAACATTCGATCGTGTTGCTTTAAACATTTATCTACTAAAGGAGTGACCTGCCCCCTATCTTAGGTCCACTAGTTATGTTATAGATTAGGTGTTTATAT
>SORT01000056.1 GCA_004402895.1 Fidelibacterota bacterium MT.SAG.3
ATCCTAGTAAGGAGTTTTAAGATACGTTTTTAGGACATTGAAATAGTGTGTCATAACCGACGTTTTTGAGACGGAGCTACCTCAACAACACCATCTTCCTCGTAAGGACGAAATCGCCTGCTTGGAGTCGGTAGAAGTAGATGCCTGATGCGTAATTTGTTGCGTTCCATTCAATACGATTATAGCCAGCAGATAAAGTGCCGTCAACAAGCCTTGCCACCTCTTCACCGCGCAGGTTATAAATTGTGAGAAGCGTATTTCCTGTGGTTGGTAATGAAAATTCTATTGTAGTTACAGGGTTAAATGGGTTCGGGTAATTTTGTTTCAAGATATATTCTTCCGGTAAGATGGCAACTTCAGTATTAATTCCGGTTATAACCTCCACTCCGAACCAAGTTAATACGTTCGCCAACAATCTGATCGGGTCTTCTAATCTGTTGTTACCGGATACGATGCCTTCAAACCCGAACCCTGTTAAAAATATCTTATAGCCGGACTGTGAGTCCTCGACGCTTATAGCGGCGACCGTTTCACCCGTTCTTCCGTACAACATAGCCGAATCGGCATTGCCCGTAGGCAGAAGAATATCCAGTGAACTCTGATTACCTGGGCTACCTGGTCCGGCTAATGCGAATAAGCCTAAACCGCCGGTTACAGCATTTCCTTCAACTCCTCGTGCAATGGTTGTTGTCGATTGTCCGCCATAGCTCACACTGAGATAATCGGTCAGCAGGCTGCTCGATGGACTGAGATTCTCAACGATGTTCTGTCCCGAAATAAATAGATTTCCACCCGCATCAAGGAATGCTATCAGACTATCTTCCTCTTCCTGGCTAATCGCTCCTGAATCGACATCTCCGGTGAACCATATTATTACAGGCTCCTCGACCGGTCCGAACTGGCTCACAGCCTGCGTTCCCCAAACGGCAAGGTCACGATGGCTCGCCGACAAGCCGAGTTCTTCCAGGCTCGAAAGGAAATAAGTCTCATACTCGTCCCCTCCGTCGTCATCGAAGAGAAACACGTCCGCCACTTCTAATTGGAGGTTCAGACTTGTACTGACCCCTGACTCCACAACCACGTTCTCCACCAACGGTGAGACGTAGGGCAGAACGGGATTGATAACGACTCTATAATTCCCCGGCAGCGCGTTGTATTCAATTACTCCTCCTTGATCTACCCACAAGGTATCCCACGGGCTATTAGGTGCCCCGTCGAGATATAAGAGAAGCAACGCAGCCACTCCGGAACCGGAAGTGTCGGTTAGCATCCCCGTAATCGTTCCCCTTTCTATGGGTGAGAGGTCTACAACTACCGAAAGCGTCTCTCCCGCTAACAGGCTCACCGTAAGAGTATCCGGGTGATAACCGAACTTATGTGTATAGAGAATATCCTCTCCCTCAGCTATCCTGAACGAGAAGAGGCCATCCGAACCTGTTGTGGAGACCCTTCCACAGCAAGCAAGATTTACCTGAGTGCCCTCTAATGCTGTGCTGTCGATCGCATCCCTTACGATTCCCGTTACGCTGGCGACTTCGATACTGTCAAACCTGACCACGTAAAGACCCGTCTCGGTGTTGCTTATTAGAATAAGCCCGGAAGGCAGGAAGGGGTAAGTTCCCCATGCACCCCCTGCAGAGTTATCATAAAACCCCACTTCCACTGGGTTTGTCGGGTCAGAAATATTCAGTATCCGTAGCCCTTCGGCGTAATGAGAGATATAGGCGTAATTTCCTCGGACGTATACGTTATGTATGACAGCCATCTTATACTGAGCCACCATCATCGGCGAGCTCATATCCTGTATGTCCCAGATAGTTAATCCCCAAAGACCTGATTCGTCGGTGAGAAGAAGATGTTTACGGTCTTCAGTGGGCCACACGTTATGCGAATACTCACCTTCAAGGTGGAAAGATGTGAGCAAGAGGTGATTATTAATGTCGCTTATATCAAATATCTCGGTGCCCGTAATGCCGCCCGCATGATAAAGGGTATCATTTATAACTGTAATGTCATGACAATCGGTTCCATAGCCTCTCACAAACACCGGATTTGTCGGATCGGTAATGTCGTAAATCCTGTTAGGACAGGCAAGGAAGAGATATGGATAGGAGACGAATATGTTGTGCGCGAAGGGGAAAGTGCTGACCCGAACAGGATTCGTGACATCAGATACGTCATAGATTTCTCCACCTGAGGTTGCCACGTAGTGATCGAACGCCTTGACATCCGTCCCTCCACCGAACGTGCTGACAACAGTTGGGCTTGCCGGGTTAGTTAGGTCAACTATCTTAATCCCCTCATTCGAGCCGAGCAATGCATATTCCGTCCCGCTCGAATCGACATATCCCCAGACGTCAGAATAAGAGGATGCCGGATCGATGTGACCCCTCAAAGTTACGTTCCATGCTTCCTGGGCTTTCGCTTGCTGCGGAGCTATGGACGGCGCTAACGAAACCGCCAGTGCGAGAAAGAAGATGATAAATATTTTCTTGAGACATGCTAATGCTGAATGATTCACTATATAGCCATTTTATAATAATTACTTTGATTACAAGATATATATAATATCTCAAATATCCAGATTTTTATTAGTGTGACCAATATGTGCCCACCTAAAACTCACAAAATGACAATAAATAACACGAATAACTCAACACAAAACTTTGATATATCTCTGAATTCGAAGAGATTCAGTGCCGGGAGCGGGACTCGAACCCGACTGCATATAGCTAAAACCCTTTATTACCAACGTTTACAGAGAATGCAAAATCGCTCTGTAGCTATACAGTAGCTATTCCCCTTGAAATTCATCCTCTACTTCAACAACACCATCTTCCTCGTGAGGACAAAATCGCCTGCTTGGAGGCGGTAGAAGTAAATGCCTGAAGAGACGTTTGATGCATCCCAACTGACTCGATGATTACCTGCGGGGACAGTGCTCTTAACAAGTCTCACAACTTCCTCTCCGCGGAGGTTATAAATAATCAGGCTTACCTCTGACCGCATGGGAAGCTCATATTCAATCACCGTCTCCGGATTAAAAGGGTTTGGGTGATTCTGATACAAGGTGAAGTTTTGCTGAAGCGCCCCTGATTCTTCTCCTACGATGTCGACTTCGACGCTGTCAAACCTGACCACGTAAAGACCTGAGTCGGTGTCGCTTATTAGAATCAGCCCGGAGGGCAGGAAGGGATAAGTTCCAAACGCACCAAAGAAAATATCGTCGTCGCTGCCCGGAAACGTATCATAAAACCCCACTTCCACCGGGTTAGTCGGGTCAGCAATATCCAGTATCCGCAGCCCGTCGACGTAATGAGAGATATAGGCGTGATCTCCTCGGACGTATACGTTATGTATGTTAGGCCGGTCACGTATCTTATACTGCGCCACCATCATCGGCGAGCTCATGTCTTGTATATCCCAGATGGTTAATCCCCAGAAACCCGCTTTGGCGGTGACCGCTTCGTCGGTGAGAAGAAGATATTTTCGGTCCTCGGTGGGCCACACGTTATGCGAATAAAGGTTTTCAAGGCGGAAAGATGTCAGCAAGACGTGGTTATTAATGTCGCTAATGTCAAATATCTCTATCCCGATGAAGCCGCCAGCATTGTAAAGCGTGTCATTAATGACCGTAACGTCATGACAATCACTTCCGTAGTCTCTCACAAACACCGGAGCTAGCGGACGGGTAATGTCGTAGATCTGGTTAAGTTCAACTCCGTCGCCGGAACACGCGAGAAAGAGATATGGATAGGAGACGAATATGTTGTGCGCCGCAGGAAAGGTACCCACAAGCACGGGATTCGTGACATCAGCTACATCATAAATCCCTCCACCCGAGGTGACCACGTAGTGATCAAACGTCTTTATGTCAATACCATTACCAAAGGTGCTGACAACAGTTGGATTTTCCGGCTCACTCAGGTCTATCATCCATACGTCTCCATGCGTGGCCAGGAGTGCATATTCCGTCCCGCTCGAATCGACATATCCCCACACATCAGCGTAGTTACTTGAAGACGGATGAAGGTGACCCACCAAAGTTACGTTCCATGATTCCTGGGCTTTTGCCTGCTGCGGAGCTATCCATGTTGCTAACGAGATTGCCGGTGCCAGAAAAAAGATGGTAAATCTGTTGATAAGACACGCTAATGTTGAATGTTTCATTGCACGGCAATTTTATAATAATTATTATTTACAAGATATGAATAATATCAGCCAAGTCAAGATTTATTAGTGTGACCCCTAGTGTGCCCACCTAAAGCTCACTAAACAACATAAAACAACACGAATCAACACAAAACAACACTTAGGTAAAACCCTGATATTAGGGGATTAGAAGAGCATATATGGCTCTATTATTGTTTATTACTTATTCGAGGCATAGCGGTAGAGTCTGGGAATCGAACCCAGCGGATTTGAAGTTAAATTAAATCCAAAGATCGATATGCAACGACCGTAACAATTAATTTTTTAGTAACTTTGCCAAATTACTTTAAGATTTAAGGCAAGATAATATTTTCCTAAAAACGGCCGTTTTCGGAACATTCCCATAAACGTCCAAAAATCAAAGTCCCAAGATTATTGCATTTAACGAGTTTTGTGCTGCGAATTGGTGTGTCATAACTGACGTTTTTGGGATGAATAGATTTTTTCTTCCAATTGAAAAT
>SORT01000057.1 GCA_004402895.1 Fidelibacterota bacterium MT.SAG.3
GTGGCATACGGTCTCTCAATAGCTGTGGAATCTGACCTGAGAGAGCAAGGATTCGGTGATTTCACCGCAGATCTTACGATGATACTTAAAAACCGGCACGGAGAAACGAGCGAAAGGTATATCCGTAACAAGACCTTAGAAATAATCGGAGATGGAGACAAGACTCTTTCGATCTTCGATAAGCCGAGAGATGTGAAGGGAACGGCGTTCCTCTCCTTCAGCCATAAAGAGGGCCCGGACGACCAATGGCTCTATCTGCCTGCGCTCAAGCGTGTAAAAAAAATATCTTCAAATAATAAAGCAGGTCCGTTTATGGGCAGCGAATTCGCGTTTGAAGACCTTTCTTCTCAGGAAGTAGAGAAGTACACCTATAAATATCTCGGAGATGATCTCATTGACGGTGTGGATTGTTTTATGTTGGAGCGCGATCCTGTCGACCCGAAATCCGGCTACACGGTACAGATAGTCTGGATAGACAAGAAAGATTACAAACCATTGAAAGTGGATTATTACGATAGGAAATCTTCGCTGTTGAAGACTCTTACGCTGTCAAACTATAAACAGTATCTCGATAAGTATTGGCGGGCAAGTGAGATGAATATGGTCAATCATCAGACTGGTAAAAGCACTCAACTATTATGGAGTGATTATAAATTTGCAACAGGTTTGACTGAGAGAGACTTCGATAAGAACAGTCTAAAACGTGCGCGGTAGACCGCTGCAATATCCGTTTAATTGGATTATAGCGCTGGCTATTTTTGTAGTTCCATCATACGCCATAGCCGGTGATATATCCGGAAATATTTCGGTGGAAACGCGTCTCTTTCCACAATCAGCTCTGTCGGAAGTGCAGGGAGGGAATAATCTCTCCCTTGCATTTCAACCTGAATATTATCTTGAATGGAGCGGAGGTTATCAGAGTTTTACATTTGCTCCTTATTATAGATATGATCAAACAGACGATGAACGCACGCACTTCGACCTGAGAGAGCTACAGTGGCAGTATATTGCGCGCCGTTGGGAATTTAGAGCAGGATATCGGAGAGTTTTCTGGGGTGTGATAGAAACTTATCATCTGGTTGATGTGATTAACCAGACCGACTTAGTTGAAAATATAGATTTCGAAGATAAACTCGGGCAACCTATGCTTAATCTGGCTCTTATAAACGACTGGGGTACGATCGATCTCTTCCTACTCTTAGGCTTCAGGGAACGCACATTCGCCGGAGAAAAAGGAAGACTCCGCTTTCCACTAAAGATAGACACGAAAAATGCGCGCTATGAATCTTCTGATAAAGAAGAGCATATAGATTTCGCGGTGAGATATGAACATTCTCTCGATATTTGGGATTTCGGCATTTCATTTTTTGACGGTACCAACAGAGATCCCACGTTTAGACCGTTAGACGCTGAATTGCTGCCATTGCTTATTGATGAGAATACTATATTCGTACCATATTATGAACAGATGAATCAGACAAGTCTCGACCTGCAAGGTACATTTGATAGTGGATTGCTTCTGAAATTAGAAGCTATCAGCCGCGCGAATAGTGCCGAAACGTTTTTTGCCGCATCAGGAGGATTGGAATATACCTTTTACGGCATAAAAGGCACGAATGTGGATGCAGGTCTGCTGCTTGAATATCATTATGACGAAAGAGGCTTAGATGCCCCCACACCGTTCCAAGACGATCTGTTCATAGGAACTCGAATCGCAATGAATGATGTACAAAGCAGTGACCTTCTCGCGGGAGCCATCATTGATCTCGATACGGGAGGGAGCGCTTTGGTGCTCGAAACGACACGGCGTATTGGAGCGAACTGGAAGATAGAAGTTCAGATAAGGGCATTCGTGAATGCGGATATGAATGACGCTCTTTACGGTTTCCGGAAAGACGATATGCTTCAGATAGAACTGTTCAGGTACTTTTAGTCTGTAATTCTCCTCCAAGCTAATAACATACTTTTAATAATTGTGGCAGTCAGGACTTGTCCTGACACTATAACCGTATAAATCATACGGCCAGGAAAAATACTGACTCGCATAATGAATTTATAATGAACGTGGTGGTTGGGGCATGCCCCGACACCGTTATTATAAGATGTGTGCGGTCAGTGTAAACCCTAACCCGCACCTAAATCCTCTCCCCTTGAGGGGAGTGCCTCGTAAGAAACGAGGGGTGTGATAGTTCGGTTCAAAGTAATTTCCCAAATATATTTTATTTTCTCACCACCAACCCAAAAATTTCCACCAGGCAAGACCGACGGTGAGCCAGATCGTTATATGGAAGAGCGAGACAAAGAATCCGATAGAAAACCAGCGGGAAGATTTAACATATCCCAAGCCGAAGTAGATAATTACCGGACCTGTCGAATAGTTGGTTATGCAGGCGCATAGGTTTGAAAAGTAAGCTAAGAGCGCAATTATCAAAAGGGTGGGCGCTCCAACACCCAACGCTACCGCAAAAAAAGCAGTAGCCAATGCGAAAATGTGTGCCGTGAGCATGGAGAAGGCGTACATACTGTAAAAATAAATAAGACCCATCAAGATCACTATCGTCAAGCCTTCCATACCGGAAAGCATGACTTGCATGATACCTGCGAACCAGTCGACCATACCATGAGTTTTAAGTGTATTTGCCATCGTAAGCAGACCGCCGAGCCAGATAAAAGTATCCCATGCTTTTGAATTTTGCGCCATCTCATCCCATCTCTGAGTTTTGGTCAGGAGTAAAAGCGTGACGCCTATCCACGCTACGAGTGTGGTTCCCATCCCGTGAAATGCTTTGGTGGTCCACAAAACGATCAATATGACAAATACTACTCCCATGACTTTTTCACTGAACGACCTTCTGCCCAATTTTTCGAGGTTCAACAGAGCGCTTTTCTGCGCGGCTTTTGTATCATCTAATTCCGGTTTAGTAAGATATTTTATAAATGGCGGCAGAAGGACAAGACCTACCAATCCCGGAACGACAGCGCCTAATGCCCACATTCCCCAGGTGAATTCGACATCGAAAACTATCTTCGCCGATTCCGCAAGAACCGGATTTGCAGCCATACCTGTGAGAAACATCGCGGCGGTAATCAGATTAGCGTGAGCGCCAAGTGTTGTAAGATAAGCGCCTGCTCTTTCAGGTTTGTCATCGGGAAAAGAACCAAGCGCTTCCGATAACGAGCGAGTTATCGGAGCAAGTATTCCGCCTCCACGGGCGGTATTCGAGGGTACTATCGGTCCTAACATCAACTCTGCCGCGGTCATGGCATAGCCTAAACCGAGCATAGAGTTGCCGAATCGTTTTACAAGAATCAGCGCGATGCGCAAACCGAATCCGGTTTTAACTACCGATCCTGCAATAAGAAATGCCGCCACTACTAGCCAGACGACCGAATTCCCGTAACCGCTCAACGCTTCATCCACTGTTAGCGTATTGGTCAGCATGAGCGTCACCAATCCGAATATCACCATTGTTCCCATAGAAAACGGACGAAGAATAAAACTAAGAATTACCGATATGAATACCGCGAAGGCGTGCCAACCATCTATCGGCAAACCGTCTGGAACGGGTAAAAACCAGAACAGGGTTCCGACGCTGACGCAGATCGCTAAAGTAAAGTAAGAATCTTTCGGGTGTTCTTTTGAATCGGTGATCGTAGTTATCCTCATATAATGAATGCTGAACTATAAGGTGAAAAGTTAAGTCAGTTATTGTCAAAATCATAGCCCGATTTCTTAAAATAAATATTAATATTAGACAAAAAAAGCTTTGCACACAGACAAATATCATATATATTAAGAGGCTGTAATAGCAAACGCACTCGGAGAGTGCTAAGAGTTGGAAGATGATAATAAACAAATACTTAAAGTAATAATGGAGAAGATAAAATGGCATTAAAAATCAAACCTTTAGCAGACAGGGTTGTGGTACTTGCTGATGAAGCTGATGAAAAGAGTGAGGGCGGAATCATACTGCCGGATACGGTTCAAGAGAAGCCTCAAAAAGGAAGCATTGTGGCTCTTGGAGCAGGAAAATTTTCAGACAATGGTGAACTTATCAAACCTGAGGTCAAGGTTGGCGATAAGGTACTTTATGGTAAATATTCCGGTAATGAGATCAGCATCAACGGTGTTGAATATCTCATTATGCGGGAGAGCGATATTTTAGCAATTGTATAATCAACATCGAATAAAATATATTAAAACAGGAGAATAGATAATAATGGCAAAGAACATTGAATTTGATTTCGAAGCCCGCGCAAAACTGAAAGTTGGAGTTGATAAACTCGCCAGGGCGGTTGCGGTTACTCTCGGACCTAAAGGAAGAAATGTTGTTATTGATAAAAAGTTTGGATCACCGACCATTACAAAGGATGGTGTGACTGTTGCCAAAGAGATAGAACTTTCTGACCCGATAGAAAATATTGGCGCTTCGATGGTTAAGGAAGTTGCCTCGAAGACTTCAGATGTAGCAGGTGACGGAACTACAACCCTGTCTCTTATACACATCTCCGAGCCCACGAGACCG
>SORT01000058.1 GCA_004402895.1 Fidelibacterota bacterium MT.SAG.3
GCTCAGCCAGATATTTCCTCGCTTTCCAAAACAGGCAAAAAGATGATTATGCTCCGATGTTTTTCAAAGGCTTCGATTTAGGATTTATGGAAGATAAATTCGTAGCCGGCGACGGAGAGGTCGTGAAATGGGGCGGAGGAGGTATAACCGGACGCAGTGATAAACGGAATACATTCAACGGAACACTGCAGTATGATCTGAATCCTTTGATACTGAGGTTTAGCGCCGCAGTGACATCAAGGGAACGAATACTCAATTCAAGACCCATTTTTAGAATTTATAATGAAGGCAGACTTCCCGCGCGATCCGACCAGAACAGCCTGTACAATTTGAAGGCAAGTTATTTCATCTCGAAAAACACCGTATTGGATGTGAATGTCGCTGCTTATGAATTCAACTGGCAGGTTTACGACCCTAACTTCCAGGAAGACGGTGATTTTAATTTTAATACTGTAATGAGCTATGGTGACAGCGCTGCAGTAGCTGATGCGGGTCCTAAAGATTCTGAAGGGAATCCAGTATGGAAGTATAAAACAGATGTAACGCCGCCTGAGGATTATTCGTTCGCAGGGTTTATCTTCCAGAGACCCGGAGATATCGTCTCGGGTTATCACAGACGTGATCAGTCATACAAGGATTTTAGTTCGAATCTCCAAACTCAAATGAATAACCACAATATTAGGGTGGGTGCGTCTTTAAAGACATGGGAAGTTAGATCTTACAACTTTTCAGGCGGAGCTGTTTCGAGACTGAATAGACTGAAAAGTGATGCTACGTTCCAAAAGCTTTTAAACGATAAAGATGACATTGCTGCACAAACTCTCAGGAATAACGGTGTTTCAGGGTTTGGTTATGATGAATTTGGAGATGAGGTATCGAGTGGTATTGATGACGCTAAGCGTCCCCAATTCTTATCCTTCTATGTGAACGATAAAATTGAAGTTAGCGATATTATAGTTAACGTAGGTTTACGTATTGACAAATTTGATCTTGATACATGGCATCTTAAAGATTCTTTAAACCCGGGATTCCTTGAAGGTGAGGAAACTGTGGATCCAAATTCTCTCGAAAAATCACCCTCAAATACTGTATATCAACCAAGATTGGGCTTGGCGTTTCCGATTAGTGATAGAACTGTTTTCCATCTTCAGTTCGGCAGGTTCGCTCAATCGCCTGATTTAGGAGACGCATTCGCCTCTCGCGCCCGTATGGCAACAGTATTTGGCGGTCAAAACTTTATCAACGATCCTATAGGGTTTGATTTAAAGCCAATAATCACAACGCAATTTGAAATAGGGTTTAACCAGCAGATCTCCAATGCAGCTTCTTTCGATGTAACATTGTTCTATAAAACCACAGAAGGGCAGCTGACCATTGACAGGTGGGACGTTGAATCCGGCGCTGCCGGAGGAGATTATAACGTTTATGTAAACGGAGACTTTGCAGTCATAAAAGGATTAGAATTTACGTTCCGCACGCGTAGGGTAAACAGGATACTTGCGATGCTCAACTACTCGTTGACCGACGCAAGAGGAACAAATTCATTCCCGAATTCACGAACTGGCGCAATCGAGTTGGAATCCGCTCCACCGACACTAATCACACCACTGGCGTTCGAGCAAAGACATCGCGGTTCCATTAACCTTGATTACAGGTTTAGCGGAACCGACAGAGGTCCCGCAGGGCTTTTAGCCAATAGCGGCGTAAACTTGTTGGTAAACTTCAACAGCGGTCACCGGTTCACGTTGTCCGATTGTGGTCTCGGTCAAAGAGCGGTATGGGAAGGCACTTTTTGCTCCGAACCGGATACCCGCGGTAGAGTACCGGTAGAACCTATCGGTAACTCCACAACACCTTGGGTGTTTACGACTGATATGAAATTGAATAAAGGGATAAGTTTTGGGAATATAAATGCAAGTATCTATATGTATGTTTCCAACCTCTTTAACCGCAGAAACGTTTTAAATGTGTATAATAGCACAGGTAATGCATATGATGACGGTTTCCTGACGAACCCCGAGCTGAGTCAAAAGGTAGTCGAGGGCTTGGGGGAAAATTATGTACGTCTCTATGAAGCAATAAACTTAGAGAACCGTCAACATTGGGTGCTTGATCAGTTGACAGACTTGTTCGGAACGCCTCGCGAAATTAGTGTAGGTGTTAAGGTAGACTTCTAATAAAAAAATTGACTGATATAAGAAAAATAAAAGCTCAAAAGGAGTATTAAAAATGCGACTGAAACTATTTACAGTCCTACCAATAGTGTTAATATTTATATTGCAAGCCTCAGCGTTTGCCAAGTTTACAAACGGACCGAGGCGTATGGGCGCTACGAATTCGATAGGCAGTCTTGCGAAGAGTGCCGATAACCATCTTAATCCAGCAAAGACCATACTTAGCATAAACAACATTACCAGTTGGGTCGAGCGGAACGGTTTCTTCCCGTGGGATTATCCCGGGGGCTGGAACGGTTCTCATCCGAAAGGAACGGTTGGTGTGGTATTTGCCGAAGGTATAGTCTGGGGCGCCAAGGTAAGTGGTGACGGCGACGATGTTAGTCCCAGAGTCAACGGGAGCACATATGCAAACGGCCTATCATCCGGTAAGGTGCTTGGATGGAGCGTTGATCCGAATACCGGTACCTATACAGCTCCTACCGGCATAGCCGTTCATGCTGATCAGCAGATTTGGAGAGTACGCGCAGATTACCTAACCGCTGATCTGAAAAGTGATGCGCAATCTTTTATCCAAATTCCTATCGGTGATATAACCGAAGCCCATGTGCAGCAAATTTTTGAAACCTACGATTATGCTTGGACCAATTGGCCGGCGGTAGACGGCGCTCCTTATGATGATGTAGATGGAAACGGTTCATATGATCCTGACGTGGACATTCCCGGTTTCCCCGGCGCTTCACAGACCATCTGGCTTGTAGCCAACGATTTGGACCCGCTTATCGCAACGCTCTCTTACGGCTCTCCACCGATAGGTCTTGAAATGCAGATGACCTTATGGGGATATGATTTTGCATCGACCTCCCCGCTTGGAAACATTACTTACAAGAGAGTAAGAATTATTTACACCGGTAAATTGGGTGGTTCTGCAGACGCACATATTGATACTATGTATATTTCGCAGTGGTCAGACCCTGACTTAGGGTTCTTTACGGATGACTATGTGGGAACAGATGTAGAAAAATCACTTGGGTATGTATATAACGGTAACGCTGAGGATCCAATATACTTTGGCGATTTCGGTCTTGCCGTTCCTGCTGCCGGTTATGACTTCCTTCAAGGACCTATAGTTGACGGGGATACACTCGGGATGTCATCTTTTACATTCTTCGGAGCGGGTTCTGACATCAGTGACCCCGATCTTGGTGTTTATGAAGGCACTCTCCAATGGTTTAATTTGATGGAGGGTTTTCTACCGAGACCGGCATATCCTGAGCAGCTGCCGCTACTTGATCCTCTTACAGGTGAGGAAACGAAATTCTGGCTTTCCGGCGATCCTGTGACCGGCCTAGGTTGGATTGACGGTATCATACTTCCGCCGGGCGACCGTCGGCTCATAATGACCACAGGTCCGTTTGAAATGGCATTAGGTGACACACAGGACCTCGTTCTTGCGTTTATGGGAGGAACTGGAAAGGATAACATCTCGTCAATTACGGTCATGAAGTTCCACGATGATTTCGCGCAATTTGCCTTCGATAACAATTTTGACCTTCCAAGTCCGCCGATCGGACCTATAGCAAGCGCCGCGGGTTTTGCGCTTGATAACGCTAACCAGGGCAGAGTAACGCTGACATGGAATATAGATGAATCCGATCGAATTAATACGGAAGATGTTGTAAGTAAAGGTTTTGCTTTTGAAGGTTATAACGTGTATCAACTTCCGAATGCCACTTCAACACTGTCGGAAGGTATAAAAATCGCTACATATGACCTTATAAACCTCGTCCAGACCATATTTGATCCGGGTGTGGATCCTGAATCCGGTTTTATTGTTCAGCAGCCTCAACAATCCGGGTCGAACTCCGGTTTGCAACGGCATTTCACAACCACCGAGGATGCGGTAAGAGGTCGCCCACTGTCATCGGGAATCGAATACTTCTTTGCCGTGACGGCATACAGCTTCTTGGCTGATAATGAAGGCGCTCCATTCAAGACATTAGAATCGAGTCCGGTCATACTTTCTGTAAGACCGCAAACATTGCCGCCGGGTACATCGTATGATACAACAGCGGCAGAATACGCTCAATTAATTCCGGTCGATCACACTGGGACCGCTGATGCTTTCCTTACTGCAACAGTGATTGATCCATCTCAAGTAGTCACGGCTGATTACGAGGTATTTTTTGATAAACAGCTTTTCTTCCTCGATGTGGATGGTAAATGGAAATTCGCAAGCTCTGATTCCACAATACCGAAGAGCATAGGAAAGGTAACGGATATTTCCGCTTCAACGGTATCGGGTGCAGCGGTCGTTTCCGATAATGTCGGAACATATG
>SORT01000059.1 GCA_004402895.1 Fidelibacterota bacterium MT.SAG.3
ACACTCTCTAATGTTCAGGGTGGCGCTTTTCTAGGAGATTTTCTCTACCTTGCTTGTGACAATGGCGATTTTGTCTATGAAGTTGATATTGCTTTTGGAAGAGTTACAAATATTATCAAAGTCCCAGCAGGTCACGAGATGGAGGGCATTGAAGCATATAATCTAGATTCTGGCCTTCTGCATTTTGTGGTTGATACGCGTGCAGAAAAAAACGTGTTCTATCATTATTCTCTTGAAGTCCTAACGTCAAATGAGATTATCCAAACGTCTTATACTCTATCACATACTCTATCACAAAATTACCCCAATCCCTTTAACCCTGTTTCCACGATTCGATATGAGCTGCCAAAAAGTGGCGATGTCTCGCTTATCGTCTATGACATCTTGGGCCGGGAAGTCACAAGGCTGGTAGACAGCTACCGGGAGCCGGGCAGCCATCAGGTCAGATGGAACGCCTCTAACGTCGCATCAGGAGTTTATTTCTACAGGCTTCAGGTGGGCGATTTCGTCCAGACGAAGAAGATGGTTTTACTGAAATAATAATTCTCATAAACGGTGGTTTTTGAGACGCCTTTTACGTGTCTTAGAATTCATAAGTTCATGAGAAAGGAAAATTTTTTAAGGCCCAAATGTGTAACATCATAGTGGACCTAAGATTGGTGGGCAGGTCAGTCAGTGCGATACGTTTTGACAACATACAGAGAGTGGTGTTTCAACAGCAGTTGAGACGAGAATTCCCGCAGGATGCGGTGGGAGTGTGTCAGGATTATCGAGAAATAAAATTTTAGAAAATCGAAACAATCTGTTCTAATATTTCGTCTTATTAGTAATTAGCTGAAGTCGAATATTTAATAGGATTTTAAATTCATGATCTATAACTATAAATTTTCACCGGCCATTGCGATACTTATCGGTTTTTCCGCATTTACAGGAGTAGGCTGTTCTGAGGAGAAGAGCGCGGATACAACCACTTCGACCAAAAATGTCGGCGATCAAGAAAATATCACACTCGCTGAAGATATATATGAAAATATACAGGTTCTTAATGGGACACCGGCGATCCACCTTACGGGCGTGATGAATTATTTTTGGAATTCTCTCGGTACGCATTGCGCTCACTGCCACGTTCTCGGAAAAGACGGTTGGAAGATGGAAAGCGACGAGAAGGAAGCCAAACGGACCGCTCGACGAATGATAAGCATGGTAAAGAATATTAACAAAGAATACTTTGGCGGCGGGAACAGAATAAATTGTTTCACCTGCCATCGTGGCTCGCTCGAACCTGTAAAATTCATGCAACTTCCCGGAAACGCGATGACATTTTCAGAATATAGAAACAGGGTAGCACTCTCTATTCCCTCTTTGGATGATGTGTTGGCTCAATATCAAGAAGCAGTCGGCATAAATAATAGCAAAGAGAATTCGGGAATAATCAGTTTTGAAGGGACTTTTAAGGATGCAAGTGGATGGCGTTCGCAGCATTATCAAATTTACATAAACGACAGTGATAACTATCTGTTCACGGCAGCGGTGTTGGGCGATAAGCCTGATACAACGACTTACGGCTTTACCGACGATTCTACCTGGATAAAAAAAGGAACCAGCGTTCAACGTGCTGATGATCACCTCGCGTATGATGTGAAGTCATTTCTTCGGCTGCTAAACTTTAGAGACCTGCTCTCCGATGTTAAAGATTTAACGATAGTGCGAGTCGATTCCGTTGATGGAGAAAAAGTTGCTGTGATCAAGCGGCCGATAGATGAGTTTAGGTGGGAAGAGTTTTATATTAGTTCTGAATCGGGGCTACCACTTAAGCGGATTGTTTACACAAAAACTCCGGTAGTAATTTACACGATAGAGGCGGCGTTTGGCGATTACAGGGAGGTCGACGGTATTCTGATCGCGCATAACTTCGTGTATGAGAACGGTAACTCTTTCACAAGCGGACTATTTAAGATTAAATCGGTAAAATTCGGTATTGATGAGAACGATGTTAGCTTTTCCCCTCCCGAATAATATTTTCAAGACATAACAACATAAGGGAAAAGAAATGAACGATGATCTCGAAATAACACCGGAAGAATCTCCTGAGGAAAGCGAAAAGCTCACCACGGAAGAACCAAGCAGATTACATAATACATTCAAAAATCCATTCGGTCATCTCAGGGCTGGCTGGAGAATGCTGATCCATTGGTTGATACTTTTGGCGATTGCGGGACCAACGAATTATTTGCTCCACTCCATCAGAAACTCTATACCCGGCGGTAAGGGAATACACTCGCCAAGATTTATCGTGCTATACATAGGAATGGTCGCGGCATTTACTTTTGCGGCATATCTAACTCTTAAATATGCTGATAAAAGACCTTTTCGTACTCTCGGATTCTGGTTCTCTCCCGGTTGGTTTAAAGAATACTCCATCGGACTTGGATTTGGCTTCGGTCCGATAACTTTGATATTTTTCATCTTATGGGGAGCAAATCTGTTGGATGTATCAAAAGGAGTGTGGGATATCACACTACTCTTTTTCCTATTAAAAATGTTGCTCCTCTTTGCGTTAGCAGGTACGTTTGAAGAACTGATGCTGCGTGGATATTTCTTTCAAGCGTTGATAGAAGGCACCAACAAATGGATCGCCATGATAGTATTTAGTCTGATCTTTTCGATTCTTCATATGTTTAATCCGAACTGGTCGGCTATGGGCGCGATCATGATATTTTTATCAGGCTTCGAGCTCGCGATAGCATACATAAAAACCCGTTCTCTCTGGCTCCCTATCGGGATGCATATGGCGTGGAATTGGTCGCAAGGACCTCTATGGGGAATGAATGTCAGCGGTACAACGATGGAAACGAGCGTGCTTGTCTCTGTGCCACAAGGACCTGAATTTTGGAGTGGCGGTCAATTTGGAGCTGAAGGCAGTGCCATCACCATCGCGGTTAGCCTGTTGACTATCTGGATCATTTGGAGCGCTGATTGGATCAAACCTTCTGATGCGAACATTGCTTTGTGGAACAAATATCCCGCGAGTTATGGAGTTCCTCCGGAAGAAGATTAGATAAGCGAGTTCCCCTCTCCCATTGAGAGTGGATCAAATCATCAGTCCAACGCCCTCTGGATCGCCTTGACGTATTCCTTTTCCTTGATTATCTCGTTATAAGAAAAGAAGATGAAGTCATTGATGTTGTTCGATTTTGACTTGTAAATCTTGCATTCGTCATCGAGAAGATTTTTGTTGAATGTGCCGATCCCCATGATCAGCCGCTTGGGGACGTATCCATTAGCGCCATCATGGGAGATTATAATGGTGACGGATTTGTCGACATCGACATCCATACCCTGGCTTATCAGCACTTCTGCCTCTCTTAACTTAATTATGATCTTTTCTGTGGAAAATTTCCTTGGTCTCATCTTCATGCCTCCTTTTAGTTGAAAATATACTAAATGTGTAACTCTGTAACTGTTCCAACTTTAGGGGGTAAGGTCATATCCAAGGAGAAAATAGACAAAATTCAAAGTGGTAAACCTAAGAATTAATAAACACCATAATGTGTAGCATAACGACTGAACCTATTATTGGGGACAGATCATAAAAGGATGTAAGATTCCATCTAAGCCTTAACGCTTCACCTGCTATTGCTTTCATTTTTTTTACCGGTAGTTTTTAATTCCATAGGAAATCCGCTATGTAATTACTAATAATCCTGTTTCCAGTTGTTTTCCTGTCTCCCATTTCACCGGAATTTGTGCAAACGATAATTACTGTTTTTTTTGCTGGGAACCATCTAATTACAGCATTGTGTCCCCAACTTTCGCTTCCTCTTGTCCAGATTTCACTGCTGTTCCATTCTGTTGTATCATTAATATACCAACCGAAACCAATATTGATACCCGAAGATGTTTGGTAGTAATTCTTGAAGAGTTTTTCTGTATTATTTTTTGAAATAAGTTTATTACCTATTATCGCTTGCCAAAATTTGTACAAATCGATTGGCGTGGAATAAATTCCGCCAGAACCAATGTACCCCCAATTTCTCTCTGTTAAGCTATCTGGAAAAACCTCATTTTTCCCCGCAATATTGTTTTTGTTATTTACTTCATTCCAAAAATACGTGCCTCTCATTTTAAGAGGTTTTAATATTTCTCTTCTAATAAAGTCTTCATATTTTATTGAAGTTATTTTCTCTATGATAATGGCAAGCATTTGAAAATTTTGGTTTGAGTAACTAAAACTGCTCCCAGGAATGTAACCCAAGGTATCCTTCAACACAGCTGTAATTGCCTCATGGGAATTTGTTAATCCATCAGAAACATAGTTTTGTTTAAATCCGGAGGTATGTGAAAGCAAGGTAGAGAAAATCTCCTAGAAAAGCGCCACCCTGAACATTAGAGAGTGT
>SORT01000060.1 GCA_004402895.1 Fidelibacterota bacterium MT.SAG.3
AAAATCCTGGTGTGTATGAGGTCAGCTGGAACGGAACGAACGAATCGGGTAGAGTAATCGCTACGGGTATTTATCTGATGAGACTCTCAGTGGGAGATAACATCTCAACTAAAAAACTAACGGTGCTGAAATGAGAACTACTTATAAATTTTGTTTACTTCTTTTGATGAATACCATTTCTGTTCAATTAAGTGCCCAAAGAATTGAATGGTCGAAAACGTTTGGAGGCAATGGGTATGATCCTGGTTTTTCTGTAACGCAGACTCATGATGGTGGTTATATTCTCGCGGGGAGTACTGGTTCTTTCGGTGCTGGTGAAAGTGATTGTTATATCATTCGAACCGATAAAGATGGAAACGAAATATGGTCAAATGTTTATGGGGGTATCGGAGCGGACGAGTGCTATTCGATTTTTCAATCTGATGACCGTGGTTTCATCGCGACCGGTAGATCCATGAGTTTTGGCAACGGACTTGATGACTATTGGGTTCTGAAGTATGATGAAAATGGAAATATTATTTGGTCGAATACTTGGGGCGGCACAGATTCTGATGTTGGAATAAAAATGGCCCTGACTAAGGATGGTGGATTTATCGTAATAGGATGGACAATTTTCGAATCAGGGGGCTCATGGGATCTTGGACTTGTAAAATTTAACTCTGAAGGAAACGTTGAGTGGTATAAGATTATAGACGCAAATGACGATTCAACATATTCGGGTCACGATTTTGGATATGACGTTCAGCAGACAGAAGACGAAGGCTATATTATTGTCGGATCTACTGACACAGATACTGGTTTTACTGATGCGTGGATAGTAAAAACTGATTTTGAAGGAAATGTACAATGGAATAAAACTTATGGCTACTCGTATAATGAGGAAACCTATTCCGTTGATCAAACAATAGATAATGGATATATCATAGTAGGTAAATCTGGGTCATTCGTGAACTATGACGGTGACCTTTGGATTCTTAAAATAGATGAAAACGGAAATCAAGTTTGGGATAAGACCTATACCAGTGGTAGTAGTTCTGAAGGAAGAAGTGTCCAGCAAACAATGGATGGTGGTTTCATAATTGTAGGGTGGAATAGGTTGCCTGGAAAAGGCAATGATTTTTGGATACTAAAAACAAATGTCGAGGGTGATACTTTATGGACACGCTCTTATGGCGGGTCCGGGTTTGATTCAGGTTACGATATAGAACAAACACCGGATCAAGGATTCATAGTCACAGGAGATACAAGATCGTATGGAAATGGGGGTAGTGATATATGGCTTATAAAGATGAGTGTTGCTCCCATTCCGATAATCGATGGTGAAACAATCTGGTTAGATTCCAATTATGATGGTTTCGCTGAGGGAACAATATCTGCAGAAAGAAGTCATAGCCTGAGAGCAAAAATAATAGTTCTCTATGAATGGATAGTCGATGGAGTTTATTTTAGTAATGAAGATCAAACTTCGTTAAATCTTGCCACGGGTACCCACTCAATCAAATTGCGCGTTCATGACGAAATGGGTGCGGTGGACTCTTTAACAAAATTCGTGCATATTCACTCACAAGAAATTCAAACAGGTGGTCCTATTTCTTCTGCAATTAGCAGTATAGGTGATAGCTTATTTTTCGCAAGTTCAACTGATGATAAAATATATCACTTCGATAAGGATGGTGATATCCGATGGTCTCTCATCGTGGGAGGTGACATTCAATCAACAACAACAGTCGGACCAAACGATAGAATTTATGTAGGTTCTTCAGATACTCGATTATACGCATTTAACTTAAATGGAAACTTTGATTGGGATTTGTCCATGGGTGGTGTCATAACAGCATCCCCGGCAGTAACCTATGACGATATTTTGTACGTAGGGATAAACACTGGAAGATTATTCTCTATTAATGGAGTAGATGGTTCAATTAATTGGAATTATTTAACTGGTGGTCCAATAACTTCCTCGGCCTCGATAAGTGATTCGGGAATAGTGTATTTCGGAAGCGATGATAGTAAATTATATGCGCTTAATACAGACGGTACGTTGAAGTGGTCGTATACTACGGGAGGAGCTGTTCAGTCATCTCCAGCTTTAGATACTCTTGGTAATGTATACTTTGGTAGTGATGACGGCAGTATATATGCTTTAAATTCCTCAGGTACTGAGTTGTGGAGCTATACCACTGGTGGCGAGGTCAATTCCTCCCCAGTCATTGGCGCGGATGGAACGGTCTATTTCGGCTCTGCTGACAGCAACGTTTACGCTGTCTCTTCAACAGGGCAACTCGTATGGAGTTATAGATCAGATTCGCCCGTGAACGGAACAGGAGCTCTTTCCTTTAATGAAATCCTCTATATAGGAACTGATAATGGAAAGCTGCTTGCCTTGAGTTCGACAGGTGAGTTGTTATGGCATTACCAGACCGATGGAGCGATCACTGCTCCACCGCTTATCACGGTGGATAACATGATATATGTTGGAAGCAGTGATGGCGCGATCTACGGCATGGTGGATCCCAATCTATTAGGTTTGAGTAAAAAAACAATCACTAAAAACTCGGGTCAGTGGCCTACGTTCCAGCAGAACAACCAGCGTACCGGGCAGAGAAGCGGCGATGTATTCGGGCCAGTGCTTACAGTGGCGCTACTGGCCAATCCGATTATCGGTTCGTATTACGACCTTTACTTGTTCAGTGATGAGGCTCTACAGGCGACACCGTCAGTGACCTTAAACGATGTTGCGGTTGAGATGACATTGGAATCACAGGTGGGCGATTACGTGTATCATAGATCGGTTCATGTTACTCAATCGGGGATGAATGTTATCACCATAACAGCGTTAGACTTAGTTGGGAATGAAACAACATTTGAATCATCATTCACATTCGGCAAACTCGCCTTCAACAGCGATAACAGAATTGTACATAACGAACTCGGCATTACTTTCATGGTTCCTGGTAAACATCTTATGACGGAGGGTAATCTGCTACTCTCTTCTATAGACTTGACTGAAAATTTAAATCAGTTAAAGAAACTGTATCCATCGCTGAACTTCACTACAATACAATCCGATGGAGAGGTTTTTGTCATCGAGACTAATGCCTTACTCATTGAAGACTTCAAATTATCTTCAGGTATAAAAGAAAATGATATAAGAACTTTTCAGAGACTCACTCCTTCTGGTTGGGAGCAACTGGAGTCGTACACTGATGAATCCCGTTCTACGGTCTGGGCGTATTCAAGTGAGCCGGGAATCTACGGAATATTTGAAGGTGGCGAGCTTACTATAGTTCCAACCGAATTCAATCTGTCAGACGCGTTCCCGAATCCGTTTAACTTGAGCACTACGATCCGATATGTTGTTCCGGTGGAGGGAGACTTCAAAGAATCTCATTCATCAAGAGTCAATCTCAACATATATAATATCAGAGGACAACTTGTGAAGAGAGTAGTTAACAGAGAACAAAATCCTGGTGTGTATGAGGTCAGCTGGAACGGAACGAACGAATCGGGTAGAGTGATCGCTACCGGTATCTACCTTATGAGACTTTCAGTAGGAGACAACATCTCAACTAAAAAACTAACGGTGCTGAAATGAAAACAAAAATTATTATACTAATTACTTTCACCTTATCATTTTTCTCCTGTGAGGATAATGGAGGAGAACCTATAGGAAGCGCGGAGGAATTAATTACGTCCGGTTGGGTTAAATTTGAAGCAGGGAACTACACATTAGCCGTAACTGATTTTAACTCTGCCATCGCCAAAGACGCTTCAGCATTTGAAGCGTACAGTGGAATAGGTTGGAGTCAGATTCGGTTAGATCAGATCGATGACGCAGAAACAAACTACCTGACTGCACTTAATGGGAATTACGCCGGGAAAGAACTCCTCGCTGGGCTTGCGGCGATTTCACTCGCAACGGAAGAGTATACGACTGCTATCGGTTACGCTGAATCAATCCTTAACATAGATCCTGATTGGGTTTTTGAACATGATAACACTATTGACTTCAAGGATGTGTGGCTTCTTGTTGCTACAGCATATTTTCATGAAGGAGATTTTGCTGAAGTTGAAAATGCAATTCTTAAAATAGATAGTACTTATTCAATATCAGAAAACGATTCAAGTACATGGGTAGTTGACGGTAATTCATATCTTACCTATCTGGAAGCAGTGGCAGCATATCTTCAGAGTCTACCAAGTGAATTAAATATTTGATATGAAAACTGGACACAATATCATAATCACAACAATCCTATAACACATTTTTTTGCCCTAATTGGATATATTAGTGCCCTATTATATCCAATTTCGCTCGAGAGATTAAAAAGACTGGCAGTCGATGATTGTCGCCGATTTATTTTCATCTA
>SORT01000061.1 GCA_004402895.1 Fidelibacterota bacterium MT.SAG.3
GGAAGATGTGGAAATGGATTAGAGATGAACTTCTAACCGAGGAGGCTTACAGATTAGGACTGGATAAAAGTAATAGAGTAGAGAGAGAAGTTACTTTCTGGGAAGATAATTACCTGATGAATACATTGCTGACCGAAAAGAGCGGTAACGAGCCTATAACAATGGAAATGATAGCTAAAGAGTATGATTTGTTCCGGGAAAAGTATTCCACGGATCCGATGGTGAACGTAAGGGAAATACTACTCTCTGATTCTGAAACTATGCATGAAGTTATGATAAAAATTGAAGAGGGAGAGAATTTTTCCGAGCTTGCAAAAACTTATTCCGAACGGAGCTGGGCAGCTGTTAATGGAGGAGAGCTGGGTTATTTCCGCATGGGACAATTTCAACCCATTGATAAATTTGCATTCAAAGCAAAAGCAGGAGAGATAGTTGGACCCATTGAAATCGGATCAAAATATTCTATTATAAAGGTCATTGGTAAAAAAGGAAGAGAACCGATTCCCTTAGAAGAGGTAAGTGATCAAATTCGTAAGGATATTCTGCTAAGCAGAAGAGCTAAACTGTATCCTAAGCTTGTAACTGAATTACGGGAAAAATATGATATTAAAATGTATGCAGGTATATTCGCGACAGAAGTAGTTCAAAGCAAAGAATGGGGAGAGGTGAGGGGAGCGATCTCAAATTTATTTGTTCTGAATCGAAGATAATAAATTACAGCAACTTTTTTTCTTAATCTTGCGTTTAAAATGCTGATAGTTTAATTTAATAGGCGGGAGATTTTAATTTAAATTGAAAAGCAATATCGTAAAAGACATTAAAAGTCAGGATGATTTACTTCAGGAGTTAAGAGATGAAAAGCACTTGAATGCTCTTGAGATAATGATACTTGCCAATAGATCTTATATTCGGGGACAATTGATACAGATCGGAAAAGTCTCTCTGATAGACCCGATAATTGTACGAGCCGAAAAGCACATGAGAAGTTGTATTGATTGCAAAAAAATAGTGAAAAAACCGAGCAAGCCGATCAAAATCTCAAAATCTGACTGGCTTTCATTACTGTCAAAATAACCCGCATTCAGCAAAATTTTTAATTGCAGACAAACTTCATAAATTTTTTCAACAGCGAGTCTCTTAATTTTTATTAGTTTCACATTGTTACAATCAATAGGTGCGGTGATATGAGGGAAGTGACTTTTGTCCATTATCTCCCGATATTGACTACGATCATATCAATGGTGTTTTCACTCTTGATATACAAAAGGTACCGGAAATTCGGAGGAAATCATCTTCTTTGGTGGAGCTGGGGCGTACTCGTATTCGGTTTGGGCACGTTCGCCGAGAGTTGGATCACTCTTCTCGGATGGAATGTAAGCATTTTTCGGTTTTGGTATATTGCCGGAGCATTATTGGGGGGAGCGCCGCTCGCGCAAGGGACGGTGTGGCTTCTCCTGCAGCCTAAAACCGCAAAGTTGCTGACGATCGCATTGATTTTATTTGTGACCGTTTCAGCTGTTTTTGTTTTGATGAGTCCGATAGAATTGGATAAAGTCGATCCGAATCTTCCCAGCGGAACAGTTTTTACCTGGCAGTGGGTACGGGGTTTCAGCCCGTTCATAAATACTTATGCCGTTATTTTCCTTATAGGCGGCGCGATCATTTCAGCGCTTCGATACCGGAAACAAATCAAAGATAAAAGCGCAGATGCCGAGATTGCTCACGATAGGTTTATCGGAAACGTGTTTATCGCCGTTGGAGCAATTCTTCCGGGAATCGGCGGAGGCGCGAGCAGAGTAGGATATACGGAGGTTTTGTACATAGGCGAGTTCATCGGCATAATGTTGATATGGACCGGTTATTGGTTCAACACGGGAAAAATCGATCAAAGAAGAGAAGAGCTAGCTGCAATGGGCAAAGCTGAGTTTGCCGAATAAATCATTCCTATCCACCGACACCGACAAATATTAACGTTACACTGAGAAAGACAAGACGTTTGCTCGAAATGTATAATTCAACCAAAGTCTGAAAAGTTGTCTTCTGCTCACTATGTAACTTTTGTTGAGATTTCAGCTATGTTGACCGGTCTGTGCTCATCGAATGAGCGCTGTGCCGCAAATGCCAGAACAACTGCCTGACGACCATCTTCTCCCGTGACGAGGGGCTGTGTATCATTTTTTACGCACTCAATAAAGGATTGCATCTCTTCAATGTAAGAGATCCGGTAGCGCTCCTGAAAATTGTGAAGGGGAAGAGGAGTATGAATTCCGCTTGTGTTTCCCAGCAAAGTACGAGTGGGTGTATTATTTTCTGCGGAAACCATTCCTTCGGAGCCGAAAACTTCTATTCGTTGGTCATAGCCATAGACTGCCTGTCGGCTGTTATCAATACTACACAAAGTACCGTCGGTAAATTGAAGCAGGGTGAGCGCTGTGTCAATATCTCCCGCTTCTCCGATGCGAGGGTCGATGCGAACCGCTCCGGTTGCATAAATCTCTGTTACCTCACTCCCCATGAGGAAGCGCGCCATGTCGAAGTCGTGCATCGCAAAATCGAAAAAGAGACCGCCTGAAACTTTGATGTATTCTAATGTGGGGGGAGCGGGGTCACGATTTGTAATGCGCAGAATGTGAGGCGTGCCGATATGCCCTTGGGCTACCTCATCCCGTACACGGCGGAAATTCTGGTCAAAACGACGGTTAAAGCCGATTTGCAGTTTAACACCCGCTTTTTTCACAGCTGCGAGCGCTTCATCAATTTCTTCAAGTGTTAAGCCAATCGGTTTTTCACAAAAGATATGCTTTCCGGCATGCGCCGCGTCCTGTATCATGCGTGCGTGCAGTTCGGAGAAAGCGCTGATGACGACCGCTTCAATTCGGCTATCTTCTAAGAGTTTATGGTAGTCATCCGCTACAGCCGGCACGCTATATTTTCGAGCGAATTTTTTAACTTTACGAATATTTAAGGAAGTAATAAAAGCAAGACGAGCATGAGGAACATTCAAGGCAAGATTTTCCGCATGAATAGTCCCCATGCGGCCAAGACCGATAACTCCGACAGAAACTGCATTTCCCGACTTCCCGGACCTGCTCGCGTCAGCGCGTTTTTTTTGTTTCAACGCATTCACCTTGATTAAATTGAGTATATCGCAATGCTATATCGGTCTAAAAAATAAAGACTAAATGCAGAACAACTTATCAGCTTGAAAGGCAATTAGCACCAAATATTTCCATTATCTTCTGAATCTGATCTTTGATATTATCTATAGTTTCGATGGGTGAAAACCTACCGGCTTCATTTTTAACACCATTTATTATTTCAGTAGAAGCATCTTCCTCGTCTGGACGAAATCACCTACCTGGAGACTGCAGAAATGAATTGGGTGTTGGAAGGAGTCTGATATGCTTTATTTTTTGGACGTCATGTTAGTTAGCCACGATGAATAGTCTTCGAATTTCTGATTAGATTGAGTTCTCCCTAAACGAATCCACTCAATTTTCCATCCCTTTGAGAATGAAGCATGGATCTCATCTTGGCTCATTGGTTTAGGGTAAAAGTGGGGGTAAACGTCATATTCTCCTGCTTGGTCACTGAAACACAGCATTAGAAGTTGACCTTTGCTAGCACAAACATCGCTTAGGGCGTGAACATAGCGCTCACGGTCTCCCTTAACGTTGTGGAAAAGCCCGAAGTCTATCAAAGTGTCGAACTTCTTAGCAAGAGTTCCGATATTCAAAGCATCAAGCGTTATAAACGTTACATCGACTTTTGCCTTGCGAGCTTTTTGTTTAGCAATATTAATGGCTTTGGCAGAAACATCTACTCCAGTAACTTCAAATCCGCGACCGGCCAGATAAATAGCATTGTCACCGGTACCACATCCGACATCTAAAACTGTAGGTCCGCGAACTTCCCCCTTCTCTGCCGCTGCTATAAGGTCAGGCTGTGCCTGGTCGATGATCCAAGGTGGTTTACCAAATCTATACCAGAGATCAAAAAATAGGTTCTTCAATGATTTTTTCTTGAATAACATATTTTTCTCCTTTTTATTTCCTAACAGCTAAATAATCAACATTAAAAGTCATCATCATTCCTAATGTTAATTGTTCTGCAATATGACAGTGTGCCATCCATTCTCCAGGATTTGTTATGTCAAATAATATATCAACATCTGAGCCAATTGGATAGAGAAACTGTTTATCTACTTTACATACAGCATAATCTACAACCTCGCTAGTCGGAAGTTTTAAACACATTTACATTGTGGGCAGGATAAATCTCAGCTCGCGGTGCTGGAAT
>SORT01000062.1 GCA_004402895.1 Fidelibacterota bacterium MT.SAG.3
AACACTCTGGTTACGGGTAATGAAATATTGTTCTTCTGGGTAGCGCGCATGATAACGCTCCGATAACTCCGCCTGAGTAAGTCACCAATTTATCTTCAAACGATTCTATCTTTCCCCGCCACTGTTTGATAAATTTAACTATTATCAGGAAGGTGAACATGACGGTCAGCGCGCTTGAAATTACAGAAAGTAAATTAACCCTGTATGCAATATCTTCCCCTATAGGCATCATGGAAAACAGGCGAGCCAAGATAAGAAAGAATGGCGCTCCCGGCGGATGTGGAACCCCGAGCGTATACGCTGTAGCTATATACTCACCGGCATCCCAAAATGATACGGTCGGAGCCACGGTGTCAAAATAAGTCAAAAGACTTACAAGAAAAACACCGGCTGCCACATATAATTGAACTCTATCAGTTTCTCTTATTAGGTTGAACATCTATTCTTCTTTTCCTTCTTTAATTTCATCTGTCTCATCTTCGCCCTCGTTTGTTTCCTCTTTTTCAGATTCCTCTTTTTCAGTTTCTTCTTTATCCGGTTCGTCTTCGCTTTTCGCTTCTGTTTTTTCCTCAGAATCCGGCTTCTCATCTTTGGCTTTTTCGTCCATGAAATTCATTTTTAACTCGTTCAAAGTTCGCGAGAGAATGCTCTTTTCCTCATCCGTTAAATTTCCCTCCGACTTATTTTTAAGCATATCAAGCATATCGATGGACATTTCCGCTTGAGACATGTCTCTCTCTATTTTATCCGAGACAGGATTCTTCAATTTGCCCATCTGAAGCATGGCGGCATTGTGCAGCGTCAACACAAGGTTGATGAACAAAGGATCAAATTTATCGGTATTATCATTCATAAAAATCCAATTTCAATAATTACTCATTTAACAGACCGAGAAAGTTACTGACTAAATTGGTTGCTCGCAATGTTAATTAGCCCGTCTCGATAAATTTCAATCTTTCAGAGTAATCGGTCATGAACTTATCTCTTAATAATCTGTTAGCGGGTGAGCGCAGATGCGGGTCGTTCTTTATCAACTCAAAAGCTGAAAGACGCGCCTTTTTAATAATGTCTATATCGTTTATAATATCCGCTAATTTAAAATTGGGAACCCCGTGCTGCTGTTTCCCGAAGAAGTCTCCATAACCTCTTTGTTTCAGATCTTCATCAGCTATCTTAAACCCGCTGTCTGTTTCACAAATAACTTTCAATCTTTTTGCGGCTGCCTCTCCCTTTGCATCGCTTATCATAATAAAATATGACTTTTCTCCACTTCTGCCTATTCTTCCTCGCATCTGATGAAGTTGAGAAAGTCCGAACCGCTCTGCATTCTCCACCAACATCACATTCGCGTTTGGAACGTCTATTCCGACTTCTATAACGGTAGTAGCGATCAACAGATCTATCTTTCCGGCAGAAAAATCGTTCATGATACTCTCTTTCTCATCCGATCTCAATCTACCATGAAGGAGCGCTAACTTATGGTCCTTGAACAAATCCTCACTTAGTAATTTATATCCCTCTTTTGCCGCAAGCAGATCCATCTTTTCCGATTCTTCTACAAGAGGATAAATAATGAAAGTTTGCCCGCCGTCATTAAGTTTATTTTTAATGAACTCATATATCTTATTGCGGCTCTCTGAACGACGCCACTCCGATCTTACATTTCTTGCGCCTATCGGCATATCCGTCAAAACAGAGATATCGAGGTCTCCATAAATGGATAAACCGAGGGAGCGGGGGATTGGTGTGGCGCTCATTATCAGGATATCGGGATTTACTCCTTTTTTCATAATTTCAGCCCTCTGCTCCACTCCGAATCGGTGCTGCTCGTCAATGGTAATAAATCCTAATTTGTCGAAGACAACTTCCTTATAAATAAGCGCATGTGTTCCTATTATCAGATTAGCCTCACCGCTTGAAACCTTGGCTAACAGCTTTTTTCTTTCTGATTTCGATTGACCGCCGATTATCTGAACAATATTTATACCCATGTTTTTAAATAACTTAACAGCGTTCTTATAGTGCTGTTCAGATAATATTTCAGTTGGAGCCATAATGGCAGATTGATAACCGGAGCCGATAGGGATAGAAGCAGCTAAAAGCGCTACTACTGTCTTACCCGAACCTACATCTCCCTGCAGCAAACGCTGCATCGGTTCACGTTTTGCCATATCCTTTCTAATCTCTTTCAACACTGATTTTTGTGAGTTAGTCAATTCAAATGGTAATGACTCAAACAGCGCTTTGAACAATTGTCCGGTCCGTGTGAATTGAATTCCAACTCGCCCCGTCTTGGCGCTTTGTTTTCTGATAGCCAATAGGAGTTGGTAAAAGAAAAGTTCATCGTATTTTATTCTAAATATAGCCTGTTCAAGCAGCTTTTCATCATCACTAAAATGGATTTGTCTTAACGCTTCTGACAACTCCATCAGATTCTCTTTTGCTATCACTTCCTTCGGAAGGTGGTCATGCAGCTGTTTTGATAACGGAAAAACATAGTTTTTTAATATCTTCATCATCCCGTTTGAATCAAGATTTACTTTTTTAAGCTCCTCTGTTGAAGGATATATAGGAATGATTGCGCCGGTTTTGAGAGGATTCTGACCTTTGCCAAGCAAATCGAATTCTGGATGCACAATTGTGAATTGGTTTCCGAAGATTCCCACCTTTCCGTATATGGCTATACTTTGATCTTCCTTGAATTTGTTCTGCACATACTTTATGCCGTTAAACCAGACGCAGGAGATATATCCGCTACCGTCTTCGACAATAAGATTGAACCGCCTTTTCCTTCCTCTTTCAACTCCCATAGATACCACTTCACCGACTATCGTGACCAGATCGTCTTTTTTGAGTTCCGAAATTGAAGTGATCGTTCGCCTGTCAATATATCGTCTCGGATAATAGTATAACAGGTCACTCGCAATATGAATTCCGATGGACTGCAAAGCGGCGCCCCTCTTAGGTCCTATCCCTTTTAGATACTGGATCGGGGTGGATAGGTCTATTCCGGCTTCCGCCATATTATCGATCACTCAGCGGTTGTGGTGAATGCGACGCGCTTCTATTAGATCATTATGAGGCATTCGTCAACCACTTTAGATTTGTTTTTATCTTGGTAACTTTTTCAGAAAAATCATGCTTCTTCTGCTTCTCTTTTTCTACGACAGCCGGCGGGGCGTTTTTCACAAATGATTTATTCACTAATTTATTTTCAACCGCTTTTAACGCTCCTTCAACGTTTTGCAATGCCTTGTTGAGTCTTTCCGTCTCGAGCTCAATATCTATCAATCCCTCCAAAGGCATGATCAGTTCGATATTTTTAACTACATCCGTAGCCGCAAGTTTCGGTCTCTCAGATTTGCCGTTCAGTTCTATGGAATCAAGTTTACACAAATTTTCGATGTATGACCGGTTTTCCTCGATTATTTCTAAATTTGCCTTAGAGTTGGATCTGAGTATCAGAGTTGCTTTGACCGACGGCGGAACGCTCATCTGACTCCTGATAGTGCGGACTGCGGTGCTCAGCTCTTGAATCAGAGACATTTTATCCTCAACAGCCTTATTTATCCTGCTCTCCTCCGCCATCGGCATCGAAGAGAGCATTATGCTTTTCTCACCTGAAAGTGCTGTATAAACTTCTTCCGTGACAAACGGTACAAAGGGATGAAGAAGCTGCATGGTTCCCTTAAATACATGAACTGCAACAGATAAAGCCGAATTAACCCGCGCTTCGTCGTCTGAATATAAACGTTCTTTTATCAATTCAAGGTACCAATCGCAATATTCTCCCCAGAAAAAATTATACGCATTGTCCAGAGCGGATGAAACCCTAAAGTTTTCAATATCATCACTTATAGAAGCAATTGCATAGTTATACCGCGAAATGATCCACTCATCGGCTAATTCCAACTCATTGTAGTTAATTTCGGGAAGATCCCTATCGTCAAACTTAGATGAGATGAAGCGATATGCATTCCAAATTTTATTTGTGAAATTCCTGCCGATTTCAAAATCTTTTTCACTTATTTTAATATCTTGTCCCTCGGGAGCCAGACTTAAAAGCGTATACCTCACTGCATCGGCGCTATAAAGATTTATCATTTTGAGTGGATCGATCCCGTTGCCGAGAGACTTACTCATCTTACGTCCCTGCTCATCGCGGACGATTCCATGCAGGTACACATCGGTGAATGGAACAGCTTTCATGAATTCCAATCCGGACATTATCATGCGCGCTACCCAGAAGAACAATATTTCATTACCCGTAACCAGAGTGTT
>SORT01000063.1 GCA_004402895.1 Fidelibacterota bacterium MT.SAG.3
CTAAATGATCATATTTATTTCTGCCGATCTATCCAAAGACCCAGAACTTTATACCTGGTGGGGAGATAAAACAGGTTTCGGAATCTTCGGTACGGTGATGGGTCTGTTTTCGTTAGGAGTTGGATTATGGAATTTGATAGAGATCAAGAAAGATTGATCAGCTAGTACTTTTTAATATTTAAGATTTAAAGTAGTAAAATATGTTAAACCGCAGATAAAAGTAGCTGCGGTTTTTTTGTCATATCAAGAAGAGAGTAAGTTTATAAGATCTACTGCCCGGTTGCAATAGCCGGATTCATTATCGAACCAGCCGATGATCTTAACAAAATCAGGTTTCAGGACTTTTGTGAGGGGAGCATCGTATATGACCGAAGATACATCACCCACAATATCGGCAGAGACCAAGGGTGAGTCCTCATATTTCAGCACATCTTTCATATAGCCGTTAGCCGCATTTTTCATTGCGTCGTGAATATCTTCTACAGTCACGTCAGTAGCCAGATCAAGAGAAAGGTCAACTAAGGAGCCTGCAGGCACAGGAACTCTGTATGCGATCCCATCGAGTTTTCCTTTGAGCCGCGGAATTATCTGTTCTACCATCTGAACAGCCCACGTAGTAGTCGGAATTATCGAGAGCGCCGCTGACCGGGCTCTCCTCATATCCTCATGGGGATAATCGAGAAGACTTTGATCAAGCGTGTAAGCATGAACGGTAGTTATAAATCCCTCTTTGATGACAAAACTGTCTTCCATCACCTTGGCGAGAACTGCAGCCGAATTAGTTGTGCCGGAGGCGTTAAGTACAATTTTCTCGTCACCTGTGAGTATATTGTGGTTGACGCCGTAAACCACTGTTGCATCCACGGGGTCTTTGCTCGGTGTGGTCAACAAAACTTTTTTTGCACCGGAATCAATGTGAAGGTTCAGAAAATCTCTGCTTCTTGCGATACCTGTTGATTCAACAACAACATCCACTCCAAGCTCACCCCAAGGAAGATTTCCATCTTCCTCCCTCAGAGAGTAAACAGGAATTTTTATTCCATCCACGATGATGCCCTCTTCGTCATAGGATATTTCACCGTTATAAATGCCATGTATGGAGTCGTATTTGAGAACGGTCGACAGGCTGAATGCATCGGCTCGATCGTTTATCGCTACAAATTCAATATCAGATTTCATAAGCTTCGCCGCTCTAAATAGGGTTCTTCCAATTCTGCCAAATCCGTTAATCGCTACTTTTGTCGCCAATCTTTTCTCCTTAAAATATTAGTAATTTTATATTAAATGTTTTATGCCTGAGCAACTGGATCTGAACTCGAGGGCGGGGGGAATTCCGGTCCTCCCTCACCTGCTGGTTTATGCATGATTATCTCGCCGAATTGTTTTTCATAACGTCTAATGTTCTCCTGAAGCGCTGCGAGAAAGGCTTTTGCGTGCATAGGAGCAATGATCACCCGTGTTTTGATCTTTGCTTTCGGCGCTCCCGGTACTACTCTGCAAAAATCAAAGATAAATTCAGCCGGTGAATGTGTTATCAGCGCCAAATTCGCGTATTCGCCGTCAGCAACTTCCTGCGGCAGCTCAATGGAGATATGCCGTTTTTTGTCCTTATCCATTTCAACCTCTAACTGTTTTTCGTTCAACTACTATATTAAAGCAACGTAACTTATGATATATTCATAATCTTAGCAAGTCTAAATGGGGTTGCAAACTCATTTTAATCCGAATATCTTGCAGTTAGAGCATCGTAAGGATAAATTCGGATGAACTAATATAAGGGTAATGGAAATTTGAACAAAAAGAAGAAACTTGATGGAATATTCCGTCCTAAGTCGGTAGCGGTAATCGGCGCTTCAAGCAGGAAAAGATCACTCGGCTGGGAGATACTCAACAATCTTATTTTATCCGGCTTTAACGGGAAACTGTTTCCTATAAATCGAAAAGCGGATCATATACACAGTCTGAAAGCTTATAAATCAATAATGCATGTGAAGGATAAGATAGACCTCGCTGTCATCGCTATTCCCGCGAGCGGTGTCCTGAAGGTAGTGAGGGAATGCGGCAAGAAGGGGGTAAAGGGGATAGTGGTCATTACGGCGGGCTTCAGAGAGACAGGCGGTGCAGGGATCCTGCTCGAAGAGAAACTGATGAAACTTGTCCGAAAGTACAATATGCGGATGGTCGGTCCCAATTGCATGGGAGTCATAAATACGGATGAGGACGTGAAGCTCAATGCCAGCTTTGCGCGAGTAAGACCGGAAGCCGGGAAGATAGGTTTTCTGTCGCAATCAGGAGCATTAGGAGAATCGATATTGAACCATGCAAAAAATCTCGGTATCGGACTCTCAAAATTTGTCAGTATGGGGAATAAACCTGATATATCTGGTAACGATCTCATTGAAGAATGGGAGCATGACGAAAATGTGGATGTTATCCTGATGTATTTAGAAAGTTTCGGAAATCCACAAAAATTCACTAAAATAGCCAAGCGTATAAGCAGAAATAAGCCTATAATTGCCGTTAAAGCGGGAAGGACGCTTGCGGGAGCTAGGGCAACGATATCCCATACAGGAGCGTTGGCGGGAGTTGATGTTGCGACCGGAGCGCTGTTCGCTCAATGCGGAGTTATACGAGTTACATCCATAGAGGAGATGTTTGACGTTTCGAAAGCCTTTCTGGCGCAACCTGTTCCTAAAAACGATAAAGTAGCTATTCTGAGCAATGCGGGTGGACCCGCAATCATGGCGACCGATGCCTGCGTTCGGCTCGGTTTAAAGGTCCCTGAGTTTTCAAAAGAAACGCAGGCGAAGCTCAAGAAAGTGCTGCCGAAGGAAGCGGCAGTTTCAAATCCTATAGATATAATTGCTACAGGCGGTCCTGATCGGTATGAGGCAGCTCTGAATATACTTCTCAAAGATAAAGAGATCGGTTCAATTATAGCCGTTTTCATTCCTCCGCTCACTATAGATGCGCCTGCAGTTGCCAGGGTAATAGCGGCGGCAAGTAAAAGAACAAAGAAGACCATATTATCGGTATTTATGGCTAAGGATGAGGCGGAAGAGGGGATACAAATTTTGAAGACAAACAGCGTGCCGGTCTATCTATTCCCCGAATCAGCGGCGAAAGCTCTCTCGGCAATGGTAAGGAGACGGTTATGGCTCGATAAACCGGAAGGGAAGATTAAACGATATAATCCGAATATCAACAGGGTGAAAAATATTATCAAAACCGCAAGAAGAGATAATCGAAGAGCCTTGACTCTCCAGGAATCGTTTGAAGTTCTTCAATCTTACGGAATAAAATCTCTGAAATCGCTCTCCGCAAACAGTGAAGAGGAGACTCTGTCCAATGCGAGAAAGATAGGTTATCCTGTTGTATTGAAATTAGACAGCGTCAAGGCAAGTCATAAATCGGATATAGGCGGTGTGATGCTTGACTTGCGTTCTGATCAAGAGGTGAAGGAGGCTTTTAAAAAGATAAAATCTAACGCTCAAAAAGCTAAAATACGCTGGTCTGATTGCGCAATATTGGTGCAAGAGCATATCAGCGACGGGATAGAAACAATTTTAGGAGTCCAACATAATCCGAGCTTCGGACCATTGATGATGTTCGGTCTTGGAGGTGTGCATGTGGAGGTGCTGAAGGATGTATCATTTGGTATCACTCCGTTAAGCGATGTTGCCGCTAAAGACATGGTACGGTATATCAGGGGCTATCCGATGCTTAAAGGTGTCAGGGGCGAAGAGGCGATAGATGAAGATGCGCTGGTAGATACTCTACAGCGGCTGTCGAAATTTGTATGCGATTTCGAGGATATTGCCGAAATGGACATCAATCCCTTTCTACTGCAGCCCAAACCTAAAAGCTCTGTGGCACTCGACGCTCGAATACTGTTAACGGAGCTATAATATGCCCCGTAGGCGATTAAATATAAAATTGTTGTGGCAGTCAGGGCTTGCCCTGACGCCGTATGAATCTGGAGGCTAGGATATTTAGGATGCCACGCAGGCGATTAAATCTGAAAGTCGATAAATTGAGGCTTGGAATTTCCTTTTTTTTGGCGGTCGTTTCTTATAACATCTTAGATTGGATTTTTGAACTTAACTATGACAGATCCATTTGGGAATGGTTGAAATCGCAGGCTATCGTGAGCCAGTCTGCGCTTATACAGTTGTTAGCTTGGGTTTTGCTCTTAATTCTTCCGATTCTGATTTGGTATAAAGTTCTGGGTCTTTGGATAGATCGGCAGAAATAAATATGATCATTTAG
>SORT01000064.1 GCA_004402895.1 Fidelibacterota bacterium MT.SAG.3
GGTGAATTTTATAATATGTTTGAAATGGCGGATACTCCACCTACCACGAGTCAGCCGACTCCTGCTGATTTTAAAAAAATATATGAAAATGTCTCCAAAACCTCGAAACAAATTGTTTCAATTCATCTCTCAGGCGTTGCAAGCGGCACTCTTCAATCCGCTCAAGCAGTATCGAGAAATATTCAAGATACGGTAGTAACCACTATCGACAGCACTACAACAAGTATTGCGTTGGGATTGCTCGTAAGATACGCTGCAGAGCTTTTGGGAGATGGCAAATCTTATGATGAAATTATCCGATTAACTCGGAAAATGGTGCCGAATACATATATAGCAGTGGGCATAAGTGATACTATGAATCTTATCAGAAGCGGCCGCGTCCCGATTTCAAAAGGAATTATCACACGATTGTTGAATCTACGACCGATAATTACCTTTGATGATGAAGGAAAGGGTAAACCCATATCAGTTTCATTTGGAAAGAAAGGCATTCTCTCAAAGGTTTTTAATCTTATTACAAAACGTTCAGAAGATTACGAAAATTTACGTTTTGCGATCGTGCACACGCGTTCATCAAAACTTGCGAAAAAACTCGAAGAGAAAATAAAGTCTTATTATAATACAGAAGACATATACATAATTGAAGCCTCTGCCGCATTAGGCGCACATACTGGAATGGGGGCGCTTGGAGCTGCCTTCATAGGTATTCCTAAAAAATGATCTCTCTTTTTGCCGTTGTAGTTCTTAGTTATCTGATCGGTTCATTTCCCACTTCTATTCTTCTGAGTAAATATCTCAAGGGAATTGATATAAGGGATTACGGCAGCGGTAATGCCGGAGGAACAAATGTATTGAGAACTCTCGGATGGAAAGCCGGTATAAGCGTTATGCTCATCGACGTGGCAAAAGGCTGGGTAGCAGCGTATTATATTGTCGAATTCGGTTACGAAAACGGGATGATCTTACCGATATTTGTGCAAATTATTGCAGGAATCTCTGCAATAATTGGACATGTTTATACCGTCTTTGCTAATTTTAAAGGTGGCAAAGGTGTGGGTACCGCAGCAGGGATGTTAATTGCCATCTATCCCTTAGCGCTGTTATTTTGTTTTTCAGTCTTTTTACTTGTAGCATTCAGCACAAAATATGTTTCATTGGCATCAATACTTGCAGCCATAACTCTTCCCATATCATTATACTTGATTGAGATCTATACCGAGCAGCCGACTCCCCCCATACAATTTTATTTTGCGCTGTCTGTCGCCCTTTTTATTATCTTTAATCACAGAAGTAACATAAGAAGGTTAATCAAAGGAGAAGAAAACAGATTCGGCGCCGAAAAAAAAGATTAGTTATTTTTTTCTATTGATCCTGCAAATATCTTCAGATCAGATTTACTTAAATAAACTTCAAATCCACTTATAGACAGTCCTTTTCGATCGGTCAGAATCCCTATACTCGCAACTTGACCGGGTACCACCCATCTTGGATATACACCGCCTACTTTGAACAGATGTGCTTTAAAAACTTGGTTAATAGTATAATAATGGTATTCGTCATTGTCGTAATCAAAAACGATACTGTTTTCCGTTTGATTATAGACGTAAACGATATACCTATCACCGGGAAGAATAAGATTCCCTTTCGCCCTCAATTCAACATATATGGTAACGCCCTCGGATTCACCCTTATACTTCGCCAGATAATCGTACGATACAGGAATAGTCGACGGCACGCAGCTACAGAACAGCATAGCGCCGATAAAGAAAAGAATCTTCTTAGATGGTTTATTCAGCTCTTTCCGCAACACAGCTATCACACTGACATAATGATTTTAACAGAGTATACGAAAAGATGCCCGAGTCATGTTTATCACCCCATACGAATGAGATCGCATAGCTTCCCACCCCACTGACTGACACTAACTCGAATGCGTCTGCTCCTAATTTACTTGCATCGATCGTTGGAGCTGTCTTGCCCCAAAGATGCCCTTCCCCTCTGCAAGCGGCACAAGGACATGCATTCCTTAGAGTAACAAAATCAATATAAGTTTCATGACCATCTGACCAATTTATGGCAAGATCGTTAGGCAGTATCTCAACATTTGTAGGTTCCATAATTATTCTTTCACTTAGTTTTTACTGTTATTTAGCGTTACCAGGAATAAGCCTCGGGTGCGCTGCCACCCGGACCGGGCCATATCTCATCGAGTTTCTTGAGTGTTTCAACACTTAATTTGATCTCTACAGATTTGGTTATTCCCACAAGTTGCTTCTCATTTCGGGGTCCGATGATCGGCGCAGCTACTGCTTCATTCTGAAGCAGCCAGGCGATAGCCACATCTGCCGGTGATTCTCCGAGCTCTTCACAGAACGCGTAGTATTGTTCAATATTACTTCTATATTTTTCAATTTTTGTCTTTTGCATTTTATCAATTGTGCGACTCTTCTTTTCCGGATCGAAAGCTTTTCCGCCAAGTATTCCGCCATCAAGAGGACTCCACGGAATTACGCCGATACCATGATCAAAACTTGAGGGCAACACTTCCAATTCAGGAAGTCTGCATGATAACGAATATTTATGTTGTTCCGAGATCAATCCCATAAAATTTCTTTTATTAGCATCACCTTGAGCTTTTGCAATATCCCATCCCGCAAAATTACTGCTTCCTACATACAGTACCTTACCTTCACGAACCAACTGCTCCATCGCTTCCCATATTTCCTCATATGGTGTTGTTCTTTCAACATGGTGCATCTGGTAAAGATCGATCCTGTCTGTTTGCAATCGTGTGAGACTTTCCTCACATGCCCGTATAATATGATACTTGGATAAACCTCTTTCATTCGGCGCATTCCCCATTTGACCATAGACTTTAGTTGCTAAAACTATACCCTCCCTGCGCCCGTCCCCTTTTGAAAGCCAACTGCCGATTATTTTTTCCGTTATCCCATCTCCCATCTTCCAGCCGTATACATCGGCGGTATCAAAGAAATTGATACCCAATTCCAGCGCTTTATCCATAATTTCGTGAGATTCTTTTTCGTCTGCATAAGGTCCGAAATTCATCGTACCAAGACACAGCCTCGAAACCGTTAAACCGCTTCTTCCCAATTTTGTATATTCCATTAAATTAACCTATTATGTTTATTTTGTACCGATAATAAATGCGGATGTCATTGGCGATATTGGACCTACGGTTTTTATTTCACTGAATCCAGCGCTTGACATCCAATCGTATACTTCAATTTCGTTATAACATCTGCCCCCTGTTGTCAGCATCATTTGCACAGAAAAGAGCGAGCCGTCTACAGGCAATGTTTTATTGTCATTAAGAATATGATCCTTTATAACCAATATTCCGTTTTCCGATAATCTCTGAAATATTTTATTTATAAGAGATTGGTTCTCCTTGCTATCCTCCTGATGAATTATGTTAAAAAGTAATGCGCAATCTATATTTGTAGGGAAATCATCAGTCTTATAATTCCCTTCAACAAATTCCAATCTACCCTCTAATTTATACTCTGAACTTATCTTCTTTGCCACTTTTATTGTTTCAGGCAGATCGAATAACAGAGCCTTTAAATTCGGATACTCCAGACAAAGTTCATAGGAATATGTTCCCGGACCGCACGCCACATCAAGTAGAATTGACTTATCCGACAAATCGATCACGTCTGCGGTGATCTTCGCGTCACTCCTTGAAAGAGCAAAATTATGCATCCCTCTGATAAAAGATTCCCATTCTTCTTTATATTGCTTTTCAATATATGGCGGTTCTTGGGGCGTTCCGCTTTTAACGGTGTCTGTCAACTTTCCCCAAGAATCCCATGATCTTCCGGTAAATCTGATGATATCGCCCATATATAGTTTGGAAGAACGGACAAGATATTCCGTTGTAGTTTTTGAATTGGAAAATAGCGACTCTGATTTATTCAGAAGATTCATGCTGACAAGAGCATTTAAAATCAGTACGGTATTGGATTCATAGCATTTGCAACTTTTTGCAATCATGTTTGAGTCGAGCGGCTCTTCGGTTAATGACTCGAATATTCCAAGTTCGACCGCTGAGTGAATTATCCTCGAATCTCGAAAACCGTCTATTATTT
>SORT01000065.1 GCA_004402895.1 Fidelibacterota bacterium MT.SAG.3
CCTCTGCCCATCCATTTCGACCCAGTATAATTCGAAAAACCTTACCCAAGCTTGCAGCCATGCTAAATCTTACTGATTCATCCATGTTCAAAACCTTTATCCGAGACTAGCTGCCGGTTATCCTTATAATCAATAGTAAATTCGTACCTCTGCAAGACGAAATGTACACGACTTCCCTTATGCATGCAACACTAAATTATCCTATACTTATTACCCAGATTGGCTACATACCATACCTTATATAGCCAATTAGGGTTAAAAACAAGGTTATTGGATAGGAGTGCTTATGGATTTGTATCTAGTATTTGCTCTAACGCGGCTACTAGCTGATCGGCGTTTTGCCTGTTGAAACACATCGGAGGTTTGATCTTTAGAACGTTTCTGTCAGGACCGTCAGTCCCGACGAGTATCTTTGCCTCTTTTAACCCGTTCTGAACCTTGTTCGCGAGCGAAGTATCGGGTTTATTCGGATCGCCATCTTTTATCAACTCTACGCCAAGAAAAAAGCCTTCTCCCCTAACGTCACCTATCGACTGACAATCGGACATCAGTTCGGCAATAGATTTTTTCAGATAGTTTCCTACATCAACTGCATTATTCTGCAGTTCCTCTTCCTCGATAACCCCAAGCACTGCCATTCCGATTTCACAAGAGACAGTGTTACCTCCGAAGGAACTGAAAAATTCCATTCCCCCTTCGAAGGAGGCAGAAATTTCATTGGTGGTAACGACGGCCGACAGCGGGTAACCGTTCCCCATCGACTTCCCGAGCACTACGATATCAGGGACTACACCGTGCATCTCATATCCCCAGAAATAAGCACCGAGCCTTCCGAATCCTGTCTGAACTTCATCGGAGATGCAGACACCTCCACGCTCCCTCACTGCCGGATAGAGATCTTCAAGATAGCCAGCTGCGATGGGAACCTGTCCGCCGCAGCCGACGATTGGTTCACTGATAAACGCGGCAAGCTTCGGATCTTCGGTTTGTAGCATTGCTATTACATCGGAGGCATAGCGCTTTCCTGTATTAGCATCACGACTTCGATATGCGCCCTTATAGCTGTCGGGAAGCAGGACCTCTATGACATAGTCCGCCTTCCCATGCCCTCCGGGACCGGTGTATTTGTAATGACTGATATCAATGCCGATACGCGTAAGACCGTGGTAGCCACCCTCCATGACCATGATTTTTTCGTTGCCAGTATGGTTCATGGAGAGCCTTATCGCAAGATCTGAAGCCTCGCTCCCCGAGTTGACGAAGAATACTTTACTTAATGCCTCAGGAAATTTCGCGAGCAGCCGTTCGGCAAAATTGTTGAGCTGGTCGGTCAGATATCTTGTGTTCGTGTTGAGTGCCGCAAGCTGTCGTCGACCTGCCTGAACTATCCTCGGATGACAGTGTCCCACATGAGGGATATTGTTATAGGCATCCAGATAGGTGTTCCCTTCGGAGTCATACATATACTGGAACGCCGCTCCCGTCATCTTGATCGGCTTCGGGAAGCTCAGCGACAGCGCCTTGCTGATATGGTCGTCTCTCCGTGCTACCGTCTCTTCTACAGATAGCCCCGTGGCGGTAGTCATTCCCGCCGCTCTTCGGAATTCCGCCGTCGCATATCCTGGGCTTATTGAAATCAATTTGTGCAGCATAGCAAACGCCTGTTTCTGGCTAACTCTGATGTGGTCATTTTCAGGTTCTTGCTTTTGGAAATATGAAGAATTGCAGACGCTTGTACACAATCTTGCCGCGATGAGATGGTAAAGTAGATCAACTTCGGCTTCCTTTAGGGGAATAATTTCATTGTATGCTCCGATGATGTGCCTTGCCAGCCCGACGGGATCGTCTTTTCCCAATATTGCATATGCGATCGCTATGGCGAGTTCGTTTATCAGCTGCGAATAGGCCATGTCAAAGAAATCGATGATACCGATAACTTCGCCTTCCCTGACAATCAGATTATCCCCGTTTGCGTCGGAATGGATTATTGACTTCCGCAATCCCAGCAGCTTCGGTTTGACAAATTCCTCGTGCTGAAGAAAATAGTATTCGACTATCTTCCTGTTACTCGGATCAATGATATACTTTATGAATTGGCGGTTCAGAGAGTGATACTGCAGGTCCCACTGAAGATGACGCGCCTCTATAGCTAAGCTGCGATGATCGAATAGGTGCTTATTCAGAGTTGCGAGAAATCTGCCGAGAGACTTCGTAAGGTCCGGTGTGTTTTCAACATCCGAACAGAGATTACCTTTGACATAGGAAAGCAGTCTGATGATCGTCTTCTCTCCATCTTTTTCTAAGATTGTCATCTGGTCGCCATCGACGTTGTCCTGCGGATGCGGAAAAGAATATCCTGACAGTTCTGATAGTTTTTTTAAGATTTCGTCTTCCGCCTCCAGGCGTTCCTCAAGGCCGCGTTCATCCGTATACTGCTTTAGGACATATACATTATCGCCCAAAGTTACCTTGAAGTTGACGTTCTCGTATCCCCCAAGCCGCTTGATTACCGCGCCGGAAATTCCGTAGTGCTTTTGCAGTAAGTCTTTTGTGTTCAATACAAGATCGCCCAATAATTAAAATAATGTGGATGACACATAAAGATAGTCTCCAACAGAATCACCTGTCAATGAAAATGAACTTCAGTCGACCTAATTGCAAAGGCCGTCCCTCGGAGCTTTCCCTTTTAAACGAACTCCAGTACCCCATCGCCACTGTTGAAGAATATCAATGCGATATAAACCTGCTCAACAGCGAATGGTATGTTTCGAGTATCGATAAAATGTTTTCCAAGAACGATCCTTACTTTCTATAAGTTTTGAATGGAAATAATATGGTAAAAGAATAAAGCCGCATTGACTCTATTCTTTTAAGTAGTGGTATAGAGTGGCTCTAGAGATATTAAAAGTCCTACAAATCTCATCAATAGGGATAGTATGATCCTTCCACATCTTCTTCACCATCTGAGTTTGTTCTTCATTTAGCTTTTTTGGCCTCCCACCAATTCTGCCTCTGGCTCTTGCAGCTATAAGGCCAGCTTTGGTTCTTTCACTAATAATCTCTCGCTCGAATTCTGCCAGCGCGGCAAATATGTGAAAAATCAGTTTTCCACTCGTAGAAGTTGTATCAATTTTTTCTTGAAGACTCATGAAGTACATACCGCTGTCCATCAGCTGATTAATTACTTCTATAAGATGCCGCAAGGACCTACCCAACCTATCAAGTTTCCAAACAACAAGAGTATCTCCCTTTCGCATGAAATTAAGGGCTTTGTCTAAAGCGGGACGATCATGAATAGTTCCACTCATTTTTTCCTTATAGATGTGATCACATTTTGCCTCTTCAAGGGCATCAATCTGCATATCTAAGTTTTGATCTTCGGTTGATACTCGGGCATAACCAATATTCATAAAACACCTCCTTCAGGTTTCTTATACCATAAGGGAGATGAAAGTTGTCTAATAATCGTTTTAGCTGATGAATTAATCGATGTTGAATAATAGATGAGTATTTAGAGAATAAGTTAGGCTTCGGACGCTAGTTTTTGGACAGTGCTTTTATGTCCATAAAACGGTCGTTTATGAGACAATTTTTAGTGTCCCCAAAACGTATATCAAAACTCCCGATAAGAATTATATTGGTAATGACAAATGCAGTCTCAGCGAGATTCATCTTTCAGGTATGCGCCATCATTGTTTCATCATCTTCATTATCCCACAATTTTTCGAAAGCTAAACATTGGCGTGATTTCGTCTTTTGCTGACAAAATTCAATCAATTCATAAAGGTTACTTTTATAGCCTTCCAACCTCGTGATCTCCTCGTCTATTTTCTCAAGTTTCGCATTGACAATAGTAAGGGC
>SORT01000066.1 GCA_004402895.1 Fidelibacterota bacterium MT.SAG.3
GCGTTAGCGTATTCATCAGAGTGCCGCTGGTCAGCTTCCAAAGCCACAGGCTAAGTTGAATCTTGCTACCTCTGAGCGGTGGAAAGATAATGACGGAAATAATCAGGAAAAGACCGAATGGCATCGTATCATTACTTGGCGTCGGCAAGCCGAATTTGCGGGAGAATGGCTAAAAAAAGGACAATTGGTTTGCATTGAAGGCAAGCTGCAGACTCGCTCTTGGGAGCAAGACGGTCAGAAAAAATATATGACGGAAGTTGTGGCGGATAACATTACAATGCTCGGCTCAAAAGGAGACAGCGGTGGTAAGAGTCCCGATTCGGCGCCAAAAACAGAGAACTCTACCGAAGCGCCGCAAGATATAGAAGACGACGATGATGATCTACCATTTTAATATTAAGGAGAGATAATTGTATCAAAATATGAAAAGCGCTCTCAATAAAGTATTACCATATCAGGAAAGCGAGGCTGTCAGGACGATAGTACTCGTTGGAGGATTTGCCCTCCTTACCGCGCTTGGAGCTCTGATCAGGATTCCACTGCCGTTTACTCCGATTCCGATAACGCTGCAAACTTTTTTTGTTCTTCTTGCCGGTGCTATGCTTGGCAGTAAAAGGGGAACTCTTTCACAGATGGTTTACGTGTCTGCGGGAGCAATTGGAATTCCTATATTCGCCGGGATGTCCTCGGGACTTGCATTATTAGCGGGACCCACAGGTGGATTCCTCGCCGGGTTTATACTCGCACCTTCGGTTGTCAGCTATTTTATCGGCGGTTCATCCTCTCGCGTTCGTTTGATAGGCGCTCTATTAGCGGGAACAGCTCTGATATTCCTGTTTGGAAACCTGTGGCTTTGGAAGCTGACCAGCGGCACTCTGATGAATACGCTAACGCTTGGGTTCGTACCTTTTATTCCGGGCGCAATAGTTAAAATAGGACTCGTAATAGCCGTTGTTGAAGCGATTAAATATAATAGAAAAGATAAATAGGATATTACCGATGAATTTTGAGGGGCGCACACTGCGCCCCTTTTTTTCGGTTGGTAGGTTATCTACAAAGGATAGTAATTGTTAAAGATCAGTGAGATATATTCGAGTATCCAGGGTGAATCGAGTTACCAGGGATTACCGTGCGTGTTCGTTCGTTTGACCGGATGCAATTTACGTTGTTCATGGTGCGACACCGCCTACGCATTTTTTGGCGGAGAAGAAATGAGCATTGACGAAATTTTAAATGATGTAAAAGAAAAAGGTATTTCGCTCGTTGAAATAACCGGCGGAGAACCTCTCATACAGGAAGAATGCTACGGGCTTATGACTGCCCTCTGTGATGAAGGTATGATAGTTCTGCTTGAAACGGGCGGTTCGATTGATACTGTCAAGGTGGACGAGCGGGTAAAAAAAATAATTGATTTCAAAGCTCCTTCGAGCCTGATGGTAGATGAAAATGATTGGAATAACGTATCCAGATTAACCGCGGGAGATGAATTGAAGTTTGTGATAGGCGACAGGGCTGATTACGATTGGTCACTCGAAATGATAAAAGAGTACGAGTTGGAAGAAAAAACCATTATTAACCTCTCGCCCGTCCACAACGTATTACAGCCTGCTGATTTGGTGAAGTGGGTATTAGAAGATGGTTTGGATGTAAGAGTGAATCTTCAGCTGCATAAATATATCTGGGGTGAAAAGGCGATGGGGGTATAATTAACAGAGAAATGGAAAACCGGGATAACTCATTAGCAGTAGTAGCCGTATCGGGAGGATTGGATTCGGCAGTAGCTACTGCGATCGCGGCAGAAAGGCATGAGCTGGCGCTGATGCACATCAATTACGGAAATAAAACTCAAAAGAGAGAGTTGGAAGCATTTCATGCGATAGCAGATTTCTATAAGATAGACAATAGATTCGTAGCGGATATAGACCACTTACGCAAAATAGGGAGTTCGAGCCTCACAGACAGAAATATAGAGGTCGCTGATTATGACCCGGACGCGCAGGGCATTCCGCAAACATATGTGCCGTTTAGAAACGCAAATATTCTTTCAATTGCTGTATCATGGGGGGAAGCGATAGGGGCAAACTTGATTTACGTTGGGATGATGGAAGAGGACAGCGCCGGATATCCTGACTGCACAGAAGAATTTATAAATGCATTCAACACCATGGTAAAAATAGGGACTCGTCCCGAAACTAATATCGAACTTATCGCGCCGCTTATCCATATGTCTAAGAGAGAAGTAATTAAAAAAGGAATGGAGCTTGGCGCTCCGTTGGATCTTACATGGTCTTGCTACAGGAGCGAAGAAGAATCGTGCGGAGAGTGCGAGTCATGCGTGTTAAGGCTTAACGGTTACAAAGAATTAGGAATTGAAGACCCTATCAAATATGTTGAAATGGAGGTAAAATAGGGGAAATGAAGGGGATAGAAAAAGAGATCGTCGGGGAAATGAAATCCACCGATGCTATTCGTGCTGATGTTTTGGATACATTCGAATATGAATATCCAGAAAGAGATGTAGAATTGGATATCAGCACAGAGGAATTTACAAGTGTCTGTCCCAAGAGCGGACTTCCGGATTTTGCCACCATTAGAATAAATTACATTCCTGATAAAAAATGTGTAGAACTGCGAAGTTGGAAATTTTATCTCATGTCATATCGGCATGTAGGGATATTTCATGAGCACGTTGTAAACAGGATATTAGAAGATTTCGTGGCAGCAGTTGAACCGAAGCGCGCAACAGTTTTTGGCGACTTCACTATCAGGGGCGGTGTGCATACTACCTCAAAAGTTTCATGGGAAAAATAAACAGAATAAGATTGCAACTATCTCTTAATGCGAACGTTGAAAGTTTATATAGGATTTATTCATCTGTTTGCTGATGGGAGCATGAAATGAAAGTTTTTTCACAGATCGTCGCTTTAACTCTGTTCTCACTATTGATTTCGTCAGAACTCTATTCTCAGGGGGGAAAGGCAACTCTTATAAGAATTCAAACTCCTAGTCAAGACGCTCTGAGAGATCTGACCGTTCGGGGGTTCGACATTATTGAAACAAAAGAAGGGGTCTATTCTGAGGTTATAGCTTTTGAGTTCGATCTGAAACGGCTGGATGCTCTCGGAATTTCTTACGAAGTTTTGGTGCCTGATCTGACAAAATTTTATCTGAACAGAGCAGGAGGCTGGAGGTCGGGTAAAACTCTCCGCATCGGTGACGGCACAAAAATGGGCTTTTTCAATCTCGATTCAATGTATTTGTTCCTCGATAGCCTTCAAGCGGCGCACCCAACTCTGATAAGCGAAAAAGACAGCATCGGTCAAACTATTTTGGGAAGAACCCAATGGATGTACAAGGTTTCAGATAATCCGGAAACGGATGAGTCTGAACCCGAGCTGTTGTTCACAGGTTTGACTCACGCACGTGAATCAGGCGGCACGACCGCTTTACTCTATTTTATAGAATGGCTCGTTACTTCCTATAAAGCGGGAGATGCAGAGGCACAGTTCCTTGTTGATAACAGAGAAATTTATTTTGTGCCGGTAGTTAATCCGGACGGATTAGCGATCAACGACAGCGACACTACAGCTCGTGGCGGTGGCGGTTTGTGGAGAAAAAACGCGCGAGATAATGACGGCAATGGAATATTTGAGAGGAG
>SORT01000067.1 GCA_004402895.1 Fidelibacterota bacterium MT.SAG.3
CCAAGTACAAGCGGGAGGGCTTCCTTTGAGGATCCCATCCTTAGAGAAATTGTTTATACATTTATTCGATCATATCCGATTCTAAGATATCCGCCATATTGATCTTACCTTCCTTCTGGAGCTCTTTCACCTTATCGACGATAGCCTGTTGGGCATTCTGCACCAACCTGCGCGGTTGAGGTCCCTCAACAAGCCTCAATTCGTCTTCAAGAATTATCTGAGCACGTTCCGGTAGGTTATTATAGAGTTTGTCTTTGAATTCCTGCGGTTGGCCCTTAAGCGCCAACGCTATATCGGATGCCTCAATGCTGCGAAGCAGTTCGCGCATAAGATTATCCGGTATCAGCGATAGGTCTTCAAATGTGAAGTGGCTCTTTTTCACATCTTTCGCCAGCTGAGGATCTTCTTTTGAAATCACATCCAAGACCTGCTTCTCGCTTTTCACATCAAGGTGATCGAGCAGTTCCGCTAATGATTCGCTCCCGCCTGTTGAGATTTTGTGGAATTTCGGCAACCCAAGAGCTTTTTCCGCGAGATCGCTTGCAATACTTTCGATTCCTTCTAACGGGATATCGACTAAATGACCCATTTCTATCATTACCTGACCCTGTGTTTCCGGCTCCAGGCGCGTAATTATTTTCGCTACCCTTTCAGACGGGAGTTGAGCAAGCGCTATCGCAGATATTTTTGCAGTTTCCTCCCTCAACAATAGAAGAACTTGCTCATCCATTAAGTCGTTGAGGAAAGCGAATGGATTTGCAAGATGCTCCATACTCTTGACCATCTTTTCGGACATAAAATTGAAATAAAATTCTTCAAGGACCTTCTTTTTGCTTTCAAAGCTAACATTGCCAATCTCATCCATCTTAGAACGAATTTTCATAATATCGGTTTCGTTCAGTGACTTGAAAAGTGGGCGCGCTAAATTTGGCCCCAATACCTTAAACAGGATTGCCGCTTTTTCAAGACCGGAAAGTTTCGTTTCTTCAGCCATTATAATTCCTCCTCGCTCTCTTCTTCAGAGCTGATCCAATTGTTCAATATTTTAGTGGCAGTATCAGGCTTACCGACGCTAAGCGTAATTATGGCTTGCCTTGTGTTTTTAAGATCTGCTCTATGTACATCACGTTCGAGTGCCGCTGCTCGCTGTTGAGCCTGCGAGGATTGAAGCGCAGCCAGTTTGTCTTCTTTAGCCGCAATCATTTCGGCCGGTGTTCCGAGCATTTGAACCTCGTCACTACCGTTAGTAGGCTCTTCCTGGAGATGGGGTTGATTTTTACTACTTCTTCCCCAGAAATAAGCTAATACAAGCAATACAATAAGTCCAAGAACAGCTCCTCCTATATATAGGGGTAACAATCCTTCCGATTCACGTTGTTTATCTTCCAATTCCCGCATCCTGGTTGCAAGATCGCTCTCTGTTGTAATCGATATCGTGTCAGCCATAGAAGCTTCAACGGCTAACTGCGCAATTGCTTCACTTTGAACAAATGAGGTTGTAACGATATCCAATATGTCGCCACGCTGATAATCTAATCCCGTTGCCACTTGTACGACAGGTCTTACAGAATCTAACACTTTTTGACTAATGCCGTCTTCGAGCATGACCGTAACCTCAAGTCTCAATATCTCCGGTATTGCCGGGGAAGTTCGTTCGATGGAAAAACTACGCAAAGTCGAAGGTCTTTCATCTAATTCAATTGTAGAAGATTCTTTCATTTCGGTCTCAATTGTGATGGATTTTTCTTCCTGTTCCTGTGTATCACCCAATATTTCAATGTCCGGAAAACCAGGAAGAACAGGATCAAATTTACTGATTGGAGGAAGCAAATCTTTTTCCGGAATTCCGGTTGGAGCTGAATCGGCTATTCCCATCTGAGAAATATCAGTGTCTTTTGCGTTTTTCGCTGGCTCCCAAATTTGTTCAGAGCGGTGAGCGGGTGTAAAGCTGATGTCCGCCTTTACGCTTACAAAAAATCGCTCATCTCCTAAGGCTTGTTTTAAGGCGTTTTCAGCCTGCATGCGCAGGTGATTTTCGAGCATAATCCTTTGAGCGAGCTGAGATTGAGCATTTTGTGGCTGCACAATCGATAGTGGTGCGAGAGTAATCGTCAATAACGCCGTTAACAAACTATGTTTAAAAAATATTTTCATTGGATTTACCCTATAGTTAAAAAGATTATTTCAATTCTTCTATTTGCGGCTCGACCCTCTGCAGTCTCGTTGGAATATCCGGGTTTGGGCCAGGTGTCGGCATAGCCGATTGCAGAAAGCTTTCCTTGTCCTTCAGGCGGAACAACTCCCCCAATATCGATAAGATATCTGACAGTAGCGCTTGCTCTTGCCGTCGAAAGTTCCCAGTTGGACTTAAATAGTCCGCCTTCACGAAGCGGAACATTGTCGGTGTGCCCCTCGATTGCTATTGGGAACGGTATATCATTTTGAAGGGCAGCATTTATTTCGGGAGCCAACTTATCAAGCAGATTTTTTGCCAGATCGGACAATTCAGCAGACCCGGTTTTAAAGGCAACATCACCCTTAAAGCTGATATTTACCCCTCTTTTGCTGGAACTCACCGAGACATTTTCCTGCATATTCTGTTCAAGAACGATATCAGTAACTTTTTTCATAATAGCTGCAAGATCAATTTGGTCTCTTTCAACAGGAGAGGCTCCCATAACCTCAGAGACGGCATCTGCGAATGCCCTGATCTTCACCGGATCTAAAGTCGACATCGAGAAGAGCAGGATAAAAAATGTCATCATTAGAGTAACCATATCACCATATGTAAGAAGCCACTGTTCTGTTTCATCCGCGGGCGGTATTTTTTTAGGTCGCTTCTTCCTAATAAGTTCAGGATTGATGTTTGAGGTCTCTGCCATGATCAATTATCACCGTTATTACGGTTTTTACTCACCTCCAGCTTCAGCATCAGTTTCCCATTCACTCGGGGGAATGAATGAATTGAGTTTCTCACGCACAACAAGGGGATGCTTTTTATTGTACAACATTGCCACGCCTTCAATTACCATATTCTGAAGAACTGTCTGTTGTTCAATTCTTGATTTGAATTTTTCAGCCATTGGATTAAAGAATAAATTTGACAATAGAACGCCGTAAAAGGTTGTTACAAGAGCAACTGCCATGTTCGGACCGATAGTTTTGGATGGATCACTCTCTCCACCCATGCTGACAAGCATACCGATCAGTCCTATAAGAGTTCCCATCATACCGAATCCCGGGGCGAATTTCGCCATGGTTCTTAATATATTTTCTTCCCACTTTTCACGAATCTCTCTATTCTCAATACGCGATTCCATTATTTCACGAATTTCAGGTTCTGTATAACCATTAATGATCATCTGAATGCCATCCTTCAAAAAATGATTGCTGACAGAGTCTTTACTCTTTTCAAGTTCAGATACACCCAAACGGGCAGTGCGGGAAATCTCGACAATTTCATTAACGTAAGGTCCTAATGTATCAGTTCCACCCTTTTTAAAAATAATAACAGTAACGGCGAGAATTCTCCATATTTCCTTTAGCGGAAATGATAAAAGCGTTGCCGCAATAGTGCCTCCGACTACGATTTCGATACTCGGTAAATTGTAAAATGATATCATAGGCGCCGCACCTGTTGCAAG
>SORT01000068.1 GCA_004402895.1 Fidelibacterota bacterium MT.SAG.3
AACAAAAGATTTGGAGAATATTTTGACCCTTATTAAAAGCATCACATTCATATTCTTCCTGTTTATCCTCTCATGCAGCGGTGGAACGGAAAAAGCAGGGGAATATCATCAATCCGAAATTTCTTCGCCCGAATTATCCGCCAATGATCTGCTCCGTCATGTGAAGAGATTAGCTTCTGAGGAATTTTCAGGCAGGAGGACAGGTACACCGGGTGGGGATAAAGCAGCGGAATATGTCGCATCAGAATTTAAACGTTTAGGCTTATCGGCGATAGACGAAGACGGAGATTATTTGCAGCTGTTCGAGTTTATTTCGGGCGCCGAACAAGGAGATGACAACTCCCTTTCCGCACTTGTTAACGGTGAAGATGTCAGTTTTGAGGCTGAGGTTGAGTTTAGACCGTTCCCGTTTTCTCTGACTGATGAAACGGTAGGAGATTTGGTTTTCGCCGGATACGGAATATCTCTTAAGGACTCAAGCTATGACGATTATGCGGGATTGGATGTAGAGGGGAAAATCGTGATAGTGCTGCGCTATCATCCCGAGTCAGGCGACAGCGAATCGAAATTTGCACGGTACCAGAGTCTTTTTTACAAGTTCCGTAACGCGCGTGATCACGGCGCTGCGGCAATGTTTCTCGTGACCGGAACCGCCGATGATTCAACGGACAAATTAGTTAAGTTCAGTTACACGAGATATCGAAAATCCGGGATAGTAGCCTTCACTTTGACGAGAACAGCCGTAAATAAACTCTTATCTCCTCTCGGAAAAACTATTGAGGATCTTCAGAATGAAATTAATTCTTCGGGAGAAACAAACTCTTTGAATATCGAAGGGGTGACCGTGACGGTCAAAGCCGATGTAACTCCCACCTATTCTTCGGGCGCCAACGTGATGGCTCTGCTTGAAGGAAACGATCCCCTATTAAAAGACGAGGTGTTTGTTATCGGAGCGCACTATGACCATCTCGGCATAGGGGGAAGGGGTTCGCGCGCTCCTGACAAGTACGGTGAGATTCATAATGGAGCAGATGATAACGCTTCGGGAACCGCGGGAATGCTTGAACTGGCTGAATATTTTTCTGCTAACAGGGATAAACTTCGCCATTCGATTCTTTTTCAAGCTTATGCGGCGGAGGAATCCGGCCTGCTCGGTTCAAAACATTACGTAGAGAATCCGTTGATCCCTCTCGAAAATACCTATGCGATGCTCAACTTGGATATGATAGGAAGGGATACCGATACGAGTGTGGTTATGAATGGATTCGCCAATGCTGAGATGTGGGATGAATTAGTGGACGAAGCAAACGAAGAAGTCGGAATGAAGATTAAGAAATCAAAGACGGGTGGAGGAAGCTCCGACCACGCAGCTTTCAACAGTAAAGGAATTCCGAACCTGTTTTTCTTTACGGGTGTTCACGAGGATTATCATAAACCTTCAGATGATTGGGATAAAGTAAACTACGAGGGTGAATTGCGTATATTGACGCTTGTGAAGAATCTCGCTTGGGGACTTGACGGAGTTGATGAAAAACCGATGTATGTCAAGGCAGAAGAATCGTCGCACGGAGGCGTATCGGGAAGAATTTCCTTGAGAGTTGTGTTGGGAGTTATGCCTGACTATTCTTACAGCGAAGAGGGTTTGAAGATCGAGAGCGTACGTGCGGGCGGAAGCGCCGAGAAAGCGGGTATCGAAGACGGCGATGTCATCATTAAGATGGACGGAAAAGGAATTATGAGCATAGAAGATTATATGTCGGTTCTTCAAGAATTAAAGCCGGGAGATGAGGTAAAGATCTCGGTCAAGAGGGGTGAAGAGGAATTGGAATTGACCGCTAAAATGCAAAGTCCCAAATAAAACCGAAACCTGATATCAGCTATATGAAGAAAATAATGACAAAAAACATACTAGCTCTGCAAGTATGCTTCTTCCTGTTTCCATTATTCGCATTCTCCCAAACGATATCCTACACTCTTTCGATGCCGGAACCGTGGACGCACTACTATCATGTCACTCAGACCATAAAAGGTGAACGAAAGAAATCTATAGATTTTATTATGCCCGTTTGGATACCGGGTTCATATAAGGTACGGGAGTTTTCCAAGAACGTTGAGGAGTTCAAAGCACACAGCGAAAAATCGGATAATTTGAAGTGGGAGAAGATCGACAAAAACAGCTGGCGAGTCTATACGAATAAAGCGAATGAAGTCACCATCAGCTATAAGGTCTATGCTTTCGTAAAAAGCGTGCGTAATTCATTTCTTGATGATTCTCATGGGTTTGTTTCTCCTCCAGACGTGTTCATGTATGTGGAAAAACTGAAAAACAGACCCGCTACACTTGTGATAGACCCTTATGATGAATTTTTGATAATATCGACCGGCTTGGAAAAGAGTCCGGGAAGTAAAAACAGTTATATCGTTCCCGATTACGACATACTCGTTGACTCGCCGATAGAGATAGGAAACCAGACCGTCTTTGAATTTGAGGTGGAGGGAGTACCGCATGAAATTGCTTTTTACGGAAAAGGAAACTATGATTCATCCGCTGTAGATGAAGTGAAACGGATCGTAGAAGAAACTGCGAAGCTGTTTGGCGAAATCCCATATAAACGATATCTCTTTATAGTTCATCTTACGAAATCTGCCAGCGGCGGTCTTGAGCATTTGAATTCACAAGTGTTGAGAATGGGTAGATGGAATTTTCAACCTGCAAGCCGCAGAGGCAGATGGCGTTCGCTAGTCGCTCATGAAGTTTATCACCTCTACAATGTGAAACGGATCAGAGCGAGGGAGTTGGGTCCCTTTGATTATACGAGGGAGAATTATACCACTCTGCTTTGGGTTATGGAGGGCTTCACTTCCTATTATAGCGGCAGGATACTGTTAAACGCCGGTTTTATTTCGCCCAAGAAGTATCAGAGCAATATGGCAAGTCACATGAGAAAGATATCAAACACTATCGGCAACAGGTATCAATCAGCCGCTGAAGCTTCCTTTGATACCTGGATACGATATTACCGTCGAAACGAAAATTCGCCTAACCGGGACATGAGCTATTATGATAAGGGGAAACTACTCGGAATGCTCCTTGACCTTGAGATTCGGAATTCATCCGGTAATAAAAAAACTCTTGATGATGTAATGAGGCGGCTTTATTCAGAATATTATAAGAAAAAGCAGAGAGGGTTCTCGGAAGCAGAATTCAAAAAAGAGCTCGAGAGAGCAGCCGGGATCGATTTTTCTGATTTTTTTGTCAGGTATGTGCATGGAACTGAAGAAGTAGATTACGGAAAATATCTTTCATATGCCGGTCTGGAAATTGAAACGTTGGAAGCGCCTTCACTTTCCGAAAAGGGGGCGTTTCTCGGGACGAAAGTAAGTGAATCTTCCGGAAAGCTGAAGATAACACGGGTACAACGTGATTCACCTGCTTGGAACTACGGGTTGAATATGAATGTGATGCTTTTAATAAGGGTCAAAATATTCTCCAAATCTTTTGTT
>SORT01000069.1 GCA_004402895.1 Fidelibacterota bacterium MT.SAG.3
GGATAGGAAGAGAGATCACACTCTCTTTAGATATTCCAAAAGATCTGGCTATCTCCTTTGGAGTCGCTTGATCAGAGGAGTACTAATTTAAAAGGGGCAAGATTTATTGCTCCTTTTTTAAATGATGAAAAATAGAAGATCAATCAACAAAAAACGGTTGAAATTACAGGAAAGTGTATCTTAATTTATTACAGTGGTTAGTCCGATACGTTTTGACGACATACAGTCTTCGAGCAAGAGTTAGATACTAATTAAGATATGTATACATACTATAAAATCTTTTCCTCAATGCGTTTAATTGTCAAGATATCAATTTATTGACCTAAGGTGTGTCAGGGTGGAATATAACTATAACCCATGGGGGCGTCCCCGAAGATTTGGGGGGTTACTCTCTAATAAAAAACGTGTCTATTCCCTGTTTAAATATGGTTGACTTTCGTCCACAACTGTATATAATGGGTGTTCATGTTAATCGCTCAGAGACGATTTGAATATTGGCTAAAGTGCTTATGCCTTATGCTTCTTAGAAGATAAATTAGAGTGCCGGGGGCGGGACTCGAACCCGACTGCATATAGCTAAAACCCTTTATTACCAACGTTTACAGAGAATGCAAAATCGCTCTGTAGCTATACAGTAGCTATTCCCCTTGAAATTCATCCTCTACTTCAACAACACCATCTTCCTTGTTTGGACGAAATCTCCTGCTTGGAGGCGGTAAATGTAGATTCCGCTTACTGCTCGACTGCCGTCCCAAATAACCTCATGATATCCAGCAGTTTGCGAATTAGCATATCGAAATATTTCTTCTCCACGCAGATTAAATATTGTCAATAGTACATCTCCTGATACCGGCAAAGCATACTGGATCGTGGTAGTCGGATTGAATGGATTAGGATAGTTCTGACTCAGGTCAAAGCTCTCCGGTATTCCGGTATTCCCATCACTGATACTTGTAAGTACGAAAGAAATTTCATTACTGTTGTCGCTAATATTGTCATGAATATCTTCAGCGATCACAATGTAATATAAATTATCCACCAAAGGCGGATTAGTGTCTACAAACAGTGTATCTTTTACCTGAGCAACGAGCTCAGCTGCATCAGGCATTACGTTTGGTGAAGTACTTCTATATATCAGGTAGCCGTTAAGATCCTCTTCCGAATTTGGATTCCAATGAAGATCCACAGCCTTTATTACAGGAATATACGTTCCCGCTAAATTTGCCGGAGGAATAGGAGCACGGTTATCGACCGAATAGCCACTTTTCGGAAGTGAATGGAAAAATACATTCGGATCAATAGTGTGGGCTGAAACCATAAATGTTGACATTGCTAAATCAGATCCTGTAGAGTCACTCAGGGTCGGTGCAACGAACGAATAAAGATCAAAGCCTTCTATCAGCATGCTGACAATGAATGACCAAACTGTATCAGCGAAAATCATTTCAACAGAAGAATAATTTCCTAATGGGATGTTTTCTACCGCTTGTCCAGCCATATTGGGAGAGCTTCCCAATCTCCATAATGCATAAGATATCACCGATGGTTCTACGGAATTACCTTCAAGAAAGCTTCTCTCCCAAACTACGAGTACTTGACCGCCCTGATCATCAGGTACATCAGATATTGAAATTATTCTACTTGATGCGCTGTCCCTGTCAACATCAACATTTATATAATCGATTTTAGTTTCAACGAATGAACCCTGATCCGTAGTTATAGTGAGGCTCACCGTGAATACTCCTTGCTCATTATAAGTGTTCAGTGGATTTTGTAATATACTCGTATTACCGTCTCCGAAATTCCATTCCCAAGTTGTTACATTCATGGAAGCCCTTTTTGCAAAAGACCCATCCGGTTTTGCGGATGGTTTAGCCGCTAGGGCTACTATAGAACCTATAAGACCTGGCTCTAAATCTACGATCTCGTTAATCAGGGTAATAGTATTTGTAGCTCCATCAATATCAGCTACTAACCAATAGATGCCGGTACCTGTCGACGGAACATTTACAGTGCTAACCAACCCTTCATCAGAGTAGATCTGAACAACAGCATCTGAGTTAATTAACGGTGTCCCATCACCTGAATATAAATGAACGTAGTACTTATAGGTTCCATCATGAAATTGGTGGATAGTTATTGTTTCAGGTCCAAATCCTGTTACATCATCCAAATCAAGCCTTGCAAATGGAGCAGAAACATCGCTTCCCGGAGTAGAGAAATATACGTGATATGTTGTCCCAAATATTTCCGGCGTTCGTAAATGCGAATCAAGATCACTGGGCTGTTCTGCCCAATTAAGAACAAAACGCATTGAGCCGACGTTCAGTGAAGTCGACATCGAAAAATCGAATCTGGTTGTTTGACCGACCGATAAGACCAATCCTGTATGAAAATCCAGATATCCATCCAATATAGCGTCCAGCGGCAGTATACCATCTGCAGATAGATCACTGAATTGTACTGAAAATGGAGCAACGCCGCTTTGCGGGCTTCCTGAAAAATCTGCTGAGAAATCTGTAGCAGGTATATTTGTAATCTCGTAAAATCCTGTAGCATCTGATAACGTGGTAATCCCTGCTACTTCTATCATTACTCCCTCTAAAGGCTCACCTGTAAATGCATCATTTACAAAGCCTGAGAGAACTGCCTGCTGAGGATCCAAAAATTTATCCTCAAACTCAACTGTCATCGTAACAGTTCCGAATGCTAATTCTGTATCAGTGGCTTCAAGTGATATGATCGACAGGAAAGTGCCGTTACCGCCGCGATGAGTGAGTATAAGCTCCTTCACGCCATCGCCGTCCACATCCCATACCAGAGAGTTATTTTCTAATTGAGTGTGACCCAAGGCATCTCTTGGAGGATCAAACGTCGCTGTGGGCGTAGAAGGTAATCCATTATTATCAGCTACGCTTGTTCCTGAACCGTCCCACTCGAATATATAACCACCCACTATGAAATCATCACCTGCCTCCGCCATACTCTTTGTATCGATGATGACTACGATTTCCTCTCTTCCATCGCCGTCAATATCCATAATCATGATCCCACGCTCATTTCCAAATAAGCCTGTCGTCCCATCATTATTCTTGCCAAATTGATACGACCATACAATCTCCCAGGTATTGGATGTCGCACTTGTAACCTCAAAGAGATAGACGATATGCTGACCACCATCTTGCTCATACGCCAAAAACTCTCCCAAGCCGTCCTGGTCGATGTCTACATCAGCTCTTAAGGCACCTCCGGCCGTTAAAATATAGCCGCGCGTGAAAATATCATCAGATGCCTCATGCCAGACTTTGGTTAGGCCGGTGTTGTCGCCATCGTTTACGTCTTGCTCAAATACGTACAATCCCAACAAGTTGTCTACAGGGTTCGCACCCGACCAAGGAACTATCGCCAAGATCTCATCGAGTCCGTCACCGTCCATGTCTACAATT
>SORT01000070.1 GCA_004402895.1 Fidelibacterota bacterium MT.SAG.3
TATTTCCAGTAAAAATGGACTACTAATTATTCATAAAGTGAATTCTATTTCAGCAGCACCATCTTCCTCGTTTGGACGAAATCGCCTGCTTGGAGGCGGTAGAAAAAGTTATTTCCTAATGAAGCAATCGATGCGTCCCAAAAAAGGTGATGAAATTCAGCTCTTTGAACTCCATTAAAGCTAAATCTTAGTATTTTGTAAATAGCGCTTCATCTATCTTAGAGGGATCACCTATAACAATGAAATTGAAATTCCGCATGTACTTGCTCGCTACCCGCAGCACATCCTCGGGTGTGACCTTCTTTAAGTTGTTAACAATATTTTCAGCCCTTATGTAACCTCCGCCTTTAATTTCATGTGCGGCGAGGAGACCCGCCTGAGCGGCATTCGATTCGTTTTGTCTATAATATAGGGTCGTAAATACACTTATCTTATCTCGTAATTCTTTATCGCTAAGGGGCTCATTCTGTATTCGTTTCACCTCTTTTAGCATAACTTTAAGCGTTGTGTCCGGCTCTTTAGCGGTTACATAAATATAGCCGTAATTGGAAAGCAAGTTGCCGAGAGTGGAAGAAACCGCGTATGAAAGACCACGTTTAGTCCTCACCTCCTCAAACAGCCGTTGCCTCAATATGGAGGCTGCGATCTGCATTGGCTGATAATCGGGACTAGACATAGAAGGCGCGTAATATTGACCTCTGATATAGTTGGTTGGAAGTTCACGTGATTCAATTTTTAAGTGCGGAGAAGTTGCCATGTCTGGTTCCGAAAGCTTAACCGCCCTGTACATACCGACTGTTCGACTTCCGAAAGAGCTTTCAACCTTGCTTTTCAGTCCTTCGAGTGTGAGATTTCCTACAATCACAAGAAGCATGCGGGACGTAACGAACTTATCTGAATGGAATCTAAACATATCTTCCAGAGTGATACCGGATATGGAAAATTCTGTTCCGCCCGGTTGAACCTCGTATGGGGTATCTTTATAGAACGCGCTGTCGGATAAAACTCTCAACCATGCGTCGGGATTGTCTTTAGCTTGCCGGATGCTGTTTATCCTACGCTCTCTGAAAAGATCGACTTCTGCGGAATCGAGGGTCGGATTGAATAAGGCATCGGTATAGACCTCCCACAACAGATCAAAATCACGGCTAAGACACCTAAGGGAGAAAGTAGTGTAATCGTTATTTGCCGAGGAGGATATTTGCGCCCCTGTTCGGGCGAGATGATTGTTAACCTCCTCCTTAGAAAATTTCTCTGAACCATTTTGAGCAACATTGAGGATGAAATTCTCAATTCCAGCTTTTTCAGCTGAGGTAACGGTTGAACCACCCAGCAGGTAGAGCTGCGCGGAGACTACCTGATTCCCCTCGACCTTTTTGAAAATGACTTTCATTCCGTTGACAATAAAGTCCCTGGTTTCGCCCGCCTGCATAGGTACCATCACGGGTTTTTCAAAGAGTGTTCCTTTTTGCGTGCAACTGCTTAAAGAAGCAATAAAAACAGTGGTAATTAACGTCAGATATCGCTTATGAATGTTCATTTCAGATCCTCCACTGTTAAGGCGATCTCTTCACGGTTTTCAGGAGAGATCAGAACTCCGGTCACGTGGTTTTTGTCGACAATATAGTCGTTAACATATTTAGAAATGTCCTCTCTGGATACAGCGCGTAGTTCGCTGACATAATTCAGGTAATAGTCCATCCCACCGGTAACAGCCCACCAAAAGGATACCGTATGCACCCAAGTTGATGCCTGCTCACGAGAGAAAATCTCCAGAACTTCGAGCTGGTTCTTGGCGTATTCCATCTGTTCATCAGTGAAATAATCAGGATCATTAAACTTGGCGAACTCTTTGAAGAGGGCTTCCTCAGCCTCCCTGAATTTTTGAGGTGTAGTTACGCCGGTAATAGTTATCGGCCCAGTGTGACTGAGAGTGTAGTAACCTAACCCAATATTGAGCCATAGCCCTGATTCGTGAAGTGTTTTCATGAATTTTGAATTTGGCTGCCCAAGGATAAAACTGAAAACATCGGCTGCGTAAGTTGCTTTAGGATCCAACGTCACGCTCGGACCGTGATATGCTACCTGATATCCGACCACCTGAAACGGTTTTTCCACAATGATTTTCTCGTTCCTAGTGAGTGGCGGGTGCTCCGGAACCGGATATTTTTCGTGAGGCTGTTCCCCTCGCTCCCATTTCGAGAATAATTTTCGTACCAGAGGCAGGACTTGCTCCATAGATACATCGCCTGAGACAAGGAGTGCTGAATTGTTGGGAATATAATACTTATTCTTCACGATAAGCATCTTCTCTGTAGTTGCTGTAAGGATAACATCTCTGTCTCCGATCACATTCTTCCTGCTCCAGTATTTATGCCACATTTTCTTCCCAACCGCTTGAGTTAAATGAAAGAAAGGTTGCGATTCCGCCCTGTCGTATTCCCCTGTTACAACAGGGCGTTCATTTTCAAGCTCCTTTTGATCAAATACCGGATACATGATTGCGTCTCGCATAAATACTAATCCCTGCTCGAGGCTATCGACTCCCATGGTGAAAAAATAATTCACACGTTCCTCAGAAGTCGTTCCGTTCCAGGACGCGCCCAGCTCTCTCAAACGCTCCAAAAAATCCGGTTGGTTGGAAATAACCTCGTTCGCTTTAAAGAACATGTGTTCGTAGAGATGGGAAAGACCATCATATTCGGGTGGCTCAGTGTAGGCACCGTTCTTGACGCAAATCTCTATGGTCACGAGTGGAACGGCGTGATTCTCTACAACAATTACTTCGAGACCGTTATCAAGCATTTCGGTGGAAATATTCATTCCATCCGACGCAAATGCTTGAACGCCGAAAGTCACTGTCAGTATCATTGCAACAGCTAATCTCATCAATAGCATCTTATCCTCCTTGACTATATTGAAATAGACATAACTTACGAATCAAATATAGCTAAATTTATTGAGCATTAAAATTTCGTTAGTAGTCAATCTAATGTTTGTTAAAGCTTCTATGCAATTAAAAAATATAACTTTTTCATGAGCCGTGAGGATATCGAAACATTCTATATGTAATCGCTTAATCTTTTTCACCATAAACTTGAGTATAGAATAACCAGATCAATTATGAGTCTGTAGGGCGATACGTGTAACTTACTGACTGTCAGCAAGTTACAGGATGTGGCGAATTA
>SORT01000071.1 GCA_004402895.1 Fidelibacterota bacterium MT.SAG.3
TAATTCGCCACATCCTGTAACTTGCTGACAGTCAGTAAGTTACACGTATCGCCCTGCAGACTCATAATCTTAAGAACGGAAGGTAGCAACTGCAAAAAAATGGAACTATATATAAGACCACCATACGGGGTTCCTTGAGTCCCAGAGAAATATCTAAAAAATATTTTTCCAAAAAATTGAGGGGGGAGGTAGTTAATAAATTCATATAGAGATATCACCTGTGACAATGGAAGTAAGTTTACTTCTAAGGTGATAAGAAATTTGTTAACCGTGGTTTGTGTTAAGACTCTGCTCATAACATCGGGTAGTCCCTGGGAGTATGGTTATATTGAATCGTTCAATGGCAAACTAAGAGAGGATCTGCTTAACAGAGAAATCTTCGATACACTATAAGAAGCAAAGATACTGGTAAAGCGATGGAGACAGGAATATAACCATATCAGACCACACAGTAGCCTCGGAGACCGTCCATCAGCTCCGGAGGCTAATATGACAAATGAAATAGGTAAAAACTCAACAGAACGTGAAATATATAGTGCAATATAAACATCTAATGTGTAACATAACTACTGTTCCATCTGCTGGAAGTAGGTCAACTCGAGCGAAATATCATATAATAATTCACTAATTTCGTTTCAAGCCAGAATATAAATCCTCTAATAATTCACTAATTTCGTTTCAAGCCAGAATATAAATCCTCAATTTTATGTCATTACAATTTGGCATAAATTTTTTACATGATAGTCAAATCCAATAATTCCGAATGTGTTACAGATGATTGACATATGACAATATAATATGACATAATAATAATATTGACATATATAAAATGCACCGATATATTTCAAGTGAAAGGAGAATAAAGTGAGAACAATGTTTCACGTCCTTATTATTTTGTCATTACTGATATTTCCCATGAGCCAATCAATCGCTCAGACAGGCTGGTTCTGGCAAAACCCTTATCCCACCGGCGGAGGACTGGGAACGATTGAGTTCGTTAGTTCTACGGAAGGGTGGATCGCTGCCGAAAGAGGGCTTCTTCACACAACGGATGCCGGAACCACATGGGAAGTGGTATCTCCCGATCCCGGTCGATTGGTCGGTTTTGGCTTAGGCGTCAATCCAGCTCTGAGCTTTATCGACGCTACGACCGGATGGGCCATGGGATCATTCGGCGGGTTCGGAGAGGATAACACTGCAGCAGGTGCAGGACTCTTTAAGACAACTGACGGAGGTGCAACATGGGCACAGCAAAATGTCGGTTCAGACCTTCTTGGGCTTCTCGTCCAGTTCGTTAGCGCCGATGAAGGCTGGGCAGTTGTCGCTGACGGTACTTTGGATCCCTTCAATCTTGTGGGCTCTATCCTTCACAGCTCGAACGGCGGAAATACCTGGAATACCCAATACACAACGAATCCCCAAAACGTGATTCTGTCAATCTCTTTCATCGACGCCAATAATGGTTGGGCCCTTGTGGATTCAATTGGTGATGAAGATGTAATTCCTCCATCTACAATTATCCATACGACGGACGGTGGTGCAACTTGGGTTACGCAGCTGCGGGACGCTACGGAAGGAGCCTTTGAGGTTATACAATTCGTGGATGCCAATAATGGATGGGTGGTAGGCGATTCGGCTAAGATTCTGCGCACAATTAATGGTGGAACGACGTGGACCCTCGTGACGAACACCGGAATACCTTCCTCTTCAAGGAGTGGAGCCCTGTTCTTCCTCGATCCCAACATAGGATGGATTGCCGTTGGAAGCAAAGGACCCCAGGATAATATTGTATTGCACACCGTAGATGGTGGCGTCAATTGGACAACCTCTTCGGTATTAGGGACGAGTGATATTTTTGGAATTGATTTCGTCGACGCAAACAGCGGTTGGGTCGCTTCTGATGGCGGCGGCATAGCGCATACTACAAACGGCGGTGAGACGTGGACGTTGCAGTCAAGCTCCGTTATCAACAATGAACTGCACGATGTCTTTGCTCTTCCGGATGGGGTTAATCTCTGGACTGTAGGGGAGATCGGCACGATTCTTCACACAGCAGACGGCGGCAGTGTGTGGGAGATACAAACGAGCGATTTAACTGACAGGGTGGCGTCGGTTTTCTTTATCGATGACCAAGTGGGGTGGGCTGTTGGTGGTGGCCCAAATATCTCAGGAATAGTTGGGACATCTGACGGCGGAGCCACTTGGGTCAGCCAGATCACATTTACAGGTGACTTATACTCAGTTCGATTCCTGAATGCCAATGAAGGGTGGGCAGCAGGCACCGGCGGACTGATGTTACACACAACAGATGCCGGCGCTAACTGGGCTAATCAAACCAGCGGAACTTCTGACTTACTCTATTCTGTGTTCTTTGTGGATCAAAATAACGGCTGGGCAGTTGGAGAGAACGGTACTATCATAGGTACGATTGACGGAGGCGCTAACTGGACTGCGGAAGTCAGCGGGACAGCCAATCATCTCCGCGACGTCTCCTTCACAAACACTACTACAGGAATAGCTGTAGGAGATAGCGGGACAGTTATACGTACAACTGATGCCGGCGCTAACTGGATTCCTCAAGTGAGCGGCACCAACAGCGATCTATTCGGAGTTTTCTTTGTCGACGCCGGAATTGGTCACGCCGTTGGTCGCAACGGCACAATTCTTTATACTACAGATGGAGGTCAGAACTGGACAAACCAGGTTGGCGGGACTGGAAGGACTCTACGGGGGGTTGCCTTCAACGATCTCACCTCAGGAACCGTAGTGGGTGACGACGGTGTTATCCTGCGAACTACTTCCGGTGGTGTGGTGGTTTCGGTCAAAGAGAATTTGCATTCTCATCTTCCGAGACGTCACATGTTGCGGCAAAACTATCCTAACCCATTCAATCCCACAACGACGATTGAATATGAGTTAGCGAATGCCGGCAAAGTACAGCTGATAGTATATAATCTGCTTGGAGAGGAAGTAGCTCACCTAATCGAAGAGCGAAAACCAGCTGGAAGTTACACGGTCAAATGGGACGCTTCAATCGTTTCGTCCGGCATCTACTTCTACCGCCTCCAAGCAGGCGATTTCGTCCAGACGAGGAAGATGGTGTTGCTGAAATAGAATTCACTTTATGAATAATTAGTAGTCCATTTTTACTGGAAATA
>SORT01000072.1 GCA_004402895.1 Fidelibacterota bacterium MT.SAG.3
AGGCGCTCAAGCCGCCGAAGAATCATATAAAATATTGCAAAATAAATATAACCATACATTGAACTACCAAGTCCCATTGATATTTTACAGCTCTCATCTTTATTTTCAGCAAACAAACGTGATCCCCAATATGCTGCCGGAAGGTGTCGGCGGATTTTTTGAATTTTTCAAAGGCAGGGTTGTCATACCAAGCGACGGCTCAATATCCAATTTTAAAAGAGTTATAAGGCATGAACTTAACCATGTCTTCATGCATAGCAAGCTGCTGCGAGTACAAAAGAATCACAGGATTATGAACCCACGATTTCCTCCTTTATGGTTTTCTGAGGGATTAGCTGAATTTTGGGCCGCGAAACCAAACACTCAAGCGGAGATGGTTATAAGAGACGCCGTGCTGAATAATTATTTAGTGCCGGTAGATCGGTTATTTACAATTGCCGGGACGTTTCTAATGTATAAAGAGGGTGAAAATCTTCTCGCCTTTATTTCCGAGCGCTATGGTGAAGAGAAAATATTGCTGATATTGGAAAACTATTGGGTTCATCCAAAGTTCAGTGAAGTAGTGAAATATACTCTTGGAGTCGATTATAAAGAATTGAATCGACAGTGGACTTATTATCTGAAGAAAAAATACTATCCTCTTCTTCAAGATAAGGATAAGCCTCAAATGGCTTCAAAGATCGTAGACGATAAAGGGTTTAATTCAAAGCCGACCATATACACAGACAAAGATGGGGATCAGAAAATAATTTATGTATCTAATAAGATCGGATACACAGGTATTTATCAGAAAGACTTAAAGGGTAAGACGAAAGACAAAGCTGAGCTAATTTTAAGCGGCGAACAGTCAAATGACTACGAGACTTTTCATCTGTTCCGCTCATCGATTAGTGTAAATGATCATAGAATTCTTGCTTTTGTGACGAAAAGCGGTGAAACGGATGTCATTCACAGGCTGAATCTTGACACAAGAGAAAAATATCCTCCGCTGCAGTTTAAAAGTTTAGTGACGATCTCCTCTCCATCGTGGTCCCCTGACGGGAATAGGATCGTTTTTACGGGTCTATCGAGAAACGGATATAATGATATTTATATTTACGACATTTTGAGTACTCAGCTCAGTAAACTCACGAATGATCTCTACGATGATAGAGATCCTTCATGGTCGCCGAATAGTGAGAATATCGTGTTTTCCTCAGACAGAACCCAGATGGGAAAGAGGGGAAAGTACAATTTGTTCAAGCTTCGTATCAAAGACTTACAGATCAGATATCTTACATACGGAGATCATAACGATAGAGCTCCCAAGTATTCTAAGGACGGCAAATTGGTTTTCTATTCTGATAGAGGCGGAATGGATAATATCTGGATGCTGAAAAGTGTGAAAAAGGATGATAAATTCAAACTGTCCAATGTTTCGGATGTAGACAATGATCTAAATCTTCCACATAATAGCTTATTAGACTTTAAAGCAGTCCGATTAACTAATTTTACTACTTCAGCGATAGATCCGGTTTGGACGGACGACGGATCACTCGTGTTCACTGCTTTTGAAGATTTCAGCTTCAAGATCATGAAAATAGATGAATTCAAGAGTTACGATATAACTTTAGAAAAAACGACTAACATGCCTAAAAGAACCGGGTTATGGAGTCACAAGAAATTAGAGAAAGACATTTCCACTGTAAGAAAGAAATATAAGAGCGGATATACTCTCGACATTGCTCAAAGCCAAGTGACCCAAGATCCGATATTCGGAACGAGCGGTGGAGCTGTTTTTGCTCTTTCGGATATTCTCGGGAATAATCAATATTATATTCTCATTTACAATAATGCTCAAACGTCGAGTGAGATTCTGGGTCATTTTAATATAGCCGTAACTAAAATATCCTTAGCAGGAAGAACAAATCTTGCTTACGGTTTATTTAGTTTAAATAATCGTCGTTTCAATTTGCATAAAGGGTTCTTTGAAGAACAACGATACGGCAGCTACCTTTCAGTATCGTACCCTCTATCCTTTTTTAAGAGGATAGAAGCGTCAACAAGTTTAAGCTATTCAAACGAAGTTGGAATAGATTCGAGGGAAGCTGTGCTTGCCGTCAATTCTGTACGGTTTATAAAGGATAATTCATTGTGGGGCGCTACCGGACCTCTTGATGGTGAACGCTTTAGCATGTCAATCGCATATACGAACGATGTCAGATTCAATAATCTAAATTACTTTACTCTCGTGACAGATTATCGCAAATATTTCAGGCTTACCAATAGAACAACCTATGCAATGAGACTGATGTATCTTCACAGCGAAGGAAATCCCGATAGAGAGATAGAGCGGTTTTACATAGGGGGATCATGGACTCTAAGGCTTTATCCAAGGTTTCAAGTATGGGGAACCAGGGCTTTTATAATAAATAACGAGTATCGCTTCCCGTTCATCGATCTTCTCGGAATACGCTTTCCATTCGGGGATATCGGATTTAGAGGAATAAGAGGAGCTCTCTTTTTTGATACCGGAAACGTTTATAACGGAGAAAGGTTTGATAATAAGTGGGAGACTCTTAAGGGCAGCTACGGTGTAGGATTCAGAATACGAGTAGGTGGATTTCTTGTCCTCAGATACGATATAGGAAGGAAAACCGATTTTAAGGATTGGCCTGATACGCTTTACAAACAATTCTTCTTCGGATGGGATTTTTAAGACGATGAAATATTTTCAGGCAAAAATTACAATATTGATTTTCCTGCTCGCAGGCTGTTCCGGCTCAATAAGAATTACAAATATATCCTCTGTTGAAAATGACGATGACTGGACACAGTTGGGAGGGTCTCCTACGCATAGCAGAAACGCTATCAATCAAATCACTCCTCCTTTAAGATTGCTTTGGAAAAGCGACATACAACATTCTCCATTGGGCATTTTGACTGCATCTAATGGGATTTTGTTTGTAGGTACGATGGGAGGAAAGGTACATGCTCTTGACCATGAAACAGGGGTCAGCTTGGGATCGCTCGATCTTGAAAAATCAATTGGAAAAGGCATGGCAATCAATGGTTATATTTATTTTGCAATATTTTATATGATTCTTCGGCGGCTTGAGCGCCT
>SORT01000073.1 GCA_004402895.1 Fidelibacterota bacterium MT.SAG.3
GATACGTTATGGACGAAGACATTCGGGGGAAGTGGTAGTAATGACTTTGGTAATTCAGTTCAGCAGACTTTCGACGGCGGCTATATTATAACAGGTGAGAGCGCTGGCGTCTGGCTAATAAAGACTGACGCATCAGGCGATACGTTGTGGACAAGGTCATTCGGGGGAGGCGGTGACGCAGGCTATTCTGTCCAGCAGACAACTGATGGTGGGTATATCATAACAGGAAATACCATACCCTCTGGTGCCAGCAGTTCTGATGTTTGGCTAATAAAGACTGACGCATCGGGCGATACATTATGGACGAAGACGTTCGGAGGAACGAGTTATGATGAGGGCCGCTCAGTCCAGCAGACCACTGATGGGGGATATATCATAACAGGAGTAACGTTGTCCTATGGCGCCGGCTATGAAGACGTATGGCTAATAAAGACTGACGCATCAGGCGATACGTTATGGACGAAGACATTCGGGGGAAGTGGTAATGAAATGGGCTATTCCGTCCAACAGACATCCGATGGTGGATATATCATAACAGGAAATACCTTTTCCTATGGCGCCGGTTATGATGCCGTCTGGCTTATAAAGACTGACGCATCAGGCGATGCGCTTTGGACGAATACATTCAGAGGAGCGAGCTTTGCTGAGGGCCGCTCAGTCCAGCAGACATCTGATGGGGGATACATAATAACGGGAATCTACTCTCCCGGCGCTGGCAATTATGACCTCTGGCTAATAAAGATTGATTCTTTAGGTAACGAGAATTGGAACAAGACCTTCGGAGGACTTTATGATGAGATTGGTTATTCCGTCCAGCAGACATCAGACGGCGGATATATCATAACAGGATTGATCGGCTCTCCCGGCGCTGGCAATTCTGACCTCTGGCTAATAAAAACAACCCCTGCTTTTCCGGTTTCTGTTATTATCACAGAAAGTGATTGGAGTGATATCGACAGAGATGGTTACGCCGATGGTCTGCTTGATGGCACTGAGAGCTACAATCCTGATGGTCACGAAATCATCTCATATATTTGGACGATTAACGATTCAGTTCTTGGAACATCTGATCAGATATCAGCGACACTTCCTGTAGGTACGAACCGGGTGAAGTTGGTGATAACCGATGAAAATGGATATTCTGACTCTACTATAAAAAATCTAACTGTAGTCCTCGGCGACCTTCCAACACCGGTCATAACAGCTGCATCACACTGGAAGGATATCACAGGAGATGGATTCGCTCAAGGTTCCCTTAACGCATCAAACAGCACACATCCGGCGGGTTATGCTATAGTCGATTATAGGTGGAGGTATAGAGGGACGACCATTGGTACTCAAAGCACTGTAAACGCTTCACTTCCCACTGGTACAAACAGCGTATATCTTGTCGTAACAGATGAGAATGGGCTTATTGATTCTACTTCAAAAGACATAAATGTCCATGCTCAATTGATTGCTACGAGTGGACCTATTACTTCGGCTGTCAGCAGCATTGGTGATAGTCTCTTTTTCGCAAGTTCAACGGACGATAAGATTTATCATTTTGGAGCCGATGGCAATGTTCTATGGTCCTTGTCAGTTGGTGGTGATATTCAATCTACTACAACTGTCGGGCCAAATAACAGAATTTATGTAGGTTCTTCAAATACTCGACTTTACTCATTTAACTTAAATGGAAACTTTGATTGGGATTTGTCCATGGGTGGCGTCATAACTGCCTCACCCGCTCTAATGCCAAATGGCATTCTCTACGTTGGAGTTAATAATGGAAGGCTATTCTCTCTAAACAGCTCCGATGGTTCTATAAACTGGAATTATCTGACCGAAGGCCCAATCAATTCATCTGCATCGATAAGTGATTCAGGCATCGTGTATTTTGGAAGTGATGATGGTAAATTATATGCTCTTAATACGGACGGTACGCTCAAATGGTCGTTTACTACGGGAGGAGCTGTCCAATCATCTCCTGCCTTAGATACTCTCGGCAGCATATACTTCGGAAGCGATGATGGTAAATTATATTCACTTTCATCATCAGGCAGTGAATTGTGGAGTTACAGTACAAGTGGAGAGGTGAACTCTTCTCCCGTTGTCGCATTAGATGGCACAGTCTATTTCGGATCTGCTGACAGCAGCGTTTATGCAGTTTCTTCAACAGGACAACTTGTATGGAGTTATAAGTCAGACTCGCCTGTGAACGGTACAGGGGCTCTATCGTTCAACAGCATACTCTATATAGGAACTGACGATGGTAAACTGCTTGCCCTGAGTTCAGCAGGCGAGTTGTTATGGTATTATCAAACAGATGGCGCTATCACGGCTCCACCTCTCATAACAGAAGACAACATGATATATGTTGGAAGTGCTGACGGCGCCATATTCGGTATGGTGGATCCAAATCTATTGGGTTTGAGTAAGAGAATGATAGTTAAAAACTCAGGTCAGTGGCCCACATTCCAGCAGAACAATCAGCGAACGGGTCAGCGAAGTGGCGATGTCTTCGGACCTGTACTATCAGCAGCGTTATTAGTAAATCCGATCATCGGTTCATATTACGACCTTTATGTGTTCAGTGATGAGGCCCTACAGGCGACACCGGCAGTGACCTTAAACGATGTTGCTGTTGAGATGACCCTGGAATCGCAGGTTGGAGATTATACGTATCATTCATCGGTTCATGTTACTCAATCGGGGATGAATGTTATCACCGTAACAGCGTTAGACTTAGTTGGGAATGAAACAACAATTGAATCATCATTCACGTTCGTCAAACTCGCCTTCAACACAAATAACCAAATCAGACATAATGAACTCGGCGTTACTTTCATGGTTCCCGGTGATCATTTGATGAAAGAAGGTAATCTATTACTCTCTTCTTTAGACTTGACTGGAAATTTAAATCAGTTAAAGAAA
>SORT01000074.1 GCA_004402895.1 Fidelibacterota bacterium MT.SAG.3
AAAAAAATAATTCACAAAATATCTGTAAGATATTGTAATTATAGAATATATCACCTGCTGTTCACAAAAGAATATCGACTTGGCATAATAGTTGAAGTATATCTCTTCAAAAGATATGAATAATAGAATTGAATTTTAATAAGATGACGAAAGAGATCAAAGAAGGATGACAATATGTGTGGAATAGTAGGATACATAGGCGAAGCAGATTCTGTACCGATACTTTTAAGTGGATTAAAGCGACTTGAGTACAGAGGATATGATTCAGCAGGAATTGCTCTCTTGGGAAACGGGGAAATAATAATTCAGAAAAACCGAGGGAAGATTTCAAGGCTTGAGAAGAGTGTAAAAATGAAAGGTTTATCAGGTTCAATCGGTATAGCGCACACTCGTTGGGCTACTCATGGAAAACCGAGCAGCCTAAACGCTCACCCCCACACAGATGAAAATAAAAAGATCGCATTGATACATAACGGCATAATAGAAAACTATGCATCTTTGAGAAGCGATTTAGAAAAAAAGGGACACAGATTTGAAACAGATACAGACACAGAAATATTGGTCCAGCTTATAGCTCATTATATGAACGGCAGTCTTGAAAAAGCCGTCAGACGCGCAATTAATAAAGTTGAAGGGACGTATGGAATTGCAGTTATTTCCTCAACTGACGCCGATAAAATAGTAGCCGCTCGTTCAGGTGCACCACTGGCGATCGGATTAGGAGACGGCGAAAATTTCGTAGCATCTGATATTTCAGCCTTTGCGGAATATACAAAAGAATATCTCCTCCTCGATGAAGGTGATATATCTGTTATTACTCGCGATGGAGTAAAAATCATCTCTTCCGAAGGGGAAGTGATGGAGAAGGAGACGCAATTTATAGAATGGAATTTGGATAAGATTGAGAAGAACGGGCATGCCCATTTCATGCTCAAAGAGATCTACGAGCAAGGCGATTCGGTCAAAAAAACTATGAGTATGTATGGATTGAAGGATGGGAAATTTGATTACCAAAACGGTCCAATAGCTGAAGTATTAGATGAACTACAAAGCGCTTCGCGAGTGTATATAACGGCATGTGGAACTTCGTGGCATGCTGGTCTGATAGGTGAATACCTGCTCGAACAGATGGCAGGAATACCAATTGAAGTGGAATACGCATCTGAATTTAGATACAGAAATCCGATAATTGACAGTGAAACTGTGGTTATTGCCATAAGCCAATCAGGAGAAACTGCTGATACGCTTGCGGCGATCAGAATGGCAAAGGATAGTGGAGCGAACATTATTAGCATTAGCAACGTTTTGGGGTCAACCATCGCACGTGAATCCAGCGTGAATCTATATACTCAAGCAGGTCCGGAGATAGGAGTGGCATCGACGAAAGCCTTCACCACTCAAGTAGTAATGTTTACGCTAATTGCATTAGCCCTGGGACACAGAATTGAGATAATTTCTGATGAACAACTTACGAAGATGATAAAAGAGCTTGAAACAATTCCACATAAAATAGACACTATTTTGGGAACAGAAGATACGATTCGTGAAATAGCTGATAGATTTTCCAATGCCAGCAATTTCCTTTATGCGGGAAGAGGTTACAACTTCCCGATCGCGTTAGAAGGCGCGCTAAAACTAAAGGAAATATCCTACATCCATGCAGAAGGGTATCCGGCAGCAGAAATGAAACATGGTCCGATCGCTCTCATAGATAAAGAGATGCCGGTGGTCTTTATTGCGCCACGTGATAATACTTATGCCAAGATTCTGAGTAATATCCGAGAGGTGAAAGCTCGTGACGGGATGGTAATAGCACTTGCAAATGAAGGAGATGAAATGATATCAAATATAGCCGATCAGGTCATATACCTGCCCGAAACTATTGACTGTCTTTATCCATTACTTGCTGTGATTCCTCTCCAACTGCTCGCATATCATATTGCAGTCGCGAGGGATTGTGATGTCGATCAACCTCGAAATCTTGCAAAGAGCGTCACTGTAGAATGATATTTAAAATCAAAGGAGAATAAGCGTTTTGAATACGAAAAAGAAGAGAGATACATCAATATCTCATAGCAGAAAGGCCTATGAAATTAAGTTCCATAATAAGAGATTCCGTGAGGATAATAGATCAAAGTTAGATTCGTTTTATAATCCGGAAGTAGGTGGCTTGAAATTTTTTAAAGAAAAGCTTACATTCCCTGTAATCCCCGAATTTGCTCTGGAATACGGTTCAGGCATAAATAGTTACGCTCACTACCTTGCTGAGAAAGGCAGCAATGTAACAGGCATTGATATTTCTGAAGTGGCGATAAAGAATTGCGAAGAAAGAGCGATTAGGCGGGGAGTAACAAACGAAACAAATTTTTTACTTATGGATGCCGAATTTCCCACCTTTTCATCGACTACTTTTGATTTGGTATTTGGGTCTGGGATACTTCATCATTTGAACATAGAACGGGCACTCAAAGAAATATCAAGGATGCTTAAACCGGGAGGGAGAGCAGTTTTTCTTGAGCCGCTTGGACATAATCCATTTATCAAAGCTTTACGAAAGCTAACTCCAAATGCTCGAACCAGAGATGAGCATCCGTTATTAGAATCAGACATCAGCAAGTTCAATTTGTATTTTAATAAGATCGAACTTCGATACTATGGTTTTACTACTCTCCTCACGTTGCCATTTAAACAGCGGGTGATATATTCTATAATTACAATATCTTACAGATATTTTGTGAATTATTTTTTT
>SORT01000075.1 GCA_004402895.1 Fidelibacterota bacterium MT.SAG.3
ACCTCCACCACCCGCGGCAATGACTACCATCCCGATATCCACAAGATGTTTGATCACATCGGCGTCAATTATCTCCAAAGGAACGGGAGAAGCGACTACCCGGCGATACTTACCATGAGAATTTTCAGACATCTTCCAGCCACGTTCGTTTCTGAATTTGATCGCTTCCCATTCAACATAATTCGGTCCGATAGGCTTTGTAGGTTCGTCAAACGCGGAATCATCCGGATCGACAAGAACCTGAGTTATCAGCGCAACCACGGGATTGTCCTGTTTGGCAACTTTAAGAGCGTTCATCAGAGTCTGCTGCAGCATGTAGCCCATCGTACCTTCCGTCTCCGCAACGCAAACGCCGAGGGGGTTTACAGGCACCACATTACTTGCCATCTCCGCTCTTATTAACGCATCACCCACTTGCGGACCATTACCGTGCGTAAGAACCACGTCATAACCGTTTTGAATACACTTTACAACGCCATCAAGACTTTTACGGCTATTCTCAAATTGTTCGGCAATAGTCCCTCTCTGCCCCGATGATATTATCGCGTTACCGCCAAGAGCAATAACTACAAGTTTTGACCGTCTATCGCTCATATATCTTTCAGTATTTCCTTTATATCGATGTCGCCGATTTCCTCAAGTTCATACGTTACACGCACAACCGGTTTTTGTATTTTAATAAGTTTGGTTAGGTCTATCGGTGTGCCTATTATTACCACATCACATTCCACAGCATTTATAGTTTCTTCGAGATCTCTTATCTGCTGCTCTCCGTAACCCATTGCAGGTAACAGGATTCCTATCTCCGGATAAGAATCAAAAGTATCTTTGATGGATCCGACGGCGTACTCCCTCGGATCCACAAGTTCGTCTGCGCCCGCTTCTTCCGCAGCTATCACTCCGGCTCCGTATTTCATTCCACCGTGAGTAAGGGTTGGCCCGTCTTCTACTACCAATACACGCTTGTCTTTTATCAAAGCCGGATCATCCGCCGTCACCGGAGAATTCGCTTCTATTATCGTTGCGTCAGGATTGACAGACTTAATGTTTTTGCGAACTGTCTCAATATCATCTCTATCGGCAGTATTGACCTTGTTGATTATCACAACATCTGCCATCCGAAGGCATGTGGCTCCCGGATAATATGTCAATTCATGACCTGCTCGATGCGGATCGGCGACAACGAACATTATATCGGGTTTATAGAACGGCATATCGTTATTTCCGCCGTCCCAGATTATCACATCGGCTTCTTCTTCCGCCTTTCTAAGGATAGCCTCGTAATCGACTCCGGCATATACGACGTTTCCTCTCGCAATGTGCGGCTCGTACTCTTCCCGTTCCTCAATTGTCACCTGATGTTTATCCAAATCTTCATAATTTGCAAACCGCTGCACAGCCTGCGCCGTTAAATCCCCGTAAGGCATCGGATGTCTGATTACCGCAACTTTTTTACCCATCTCTTTGAGCACTTCGGCGACTTTTCTGGTCGTCTGACTTTTACCTGAGCCTGTGCGAACAGCGCAGATCGCTACAACAGGCTTGGTAGATTTTACCATCGTCTGCTCCGATCCCATTAGACTAAATTGAGCGCCGGAAGCATTAACTCTTGAAGACATATTCATTATATATTGATTCGAGACATCGCTGTAAGCGAAAATCACCTGATCTATATTCTCTTCTTTGATCAATCTGTCCAGATCCGCTTCATCATAGATAGGAATTCCATCCGGATATAATTCCCCCGCAAGAGAGGGCGGATACAGGCGACCGTCTATATTGGGGATCTGTGTCGCGGTAAATGCGACTACCTCATATTTATCATCATTTCTGAATACCGTGTTAAAATTATGGAAGTCCCTGCCTGCCGCTCCCATGATCAAAGTTCTAATCTGATCTCCCATAAATCTAAACTCCTATTCTCCTACTTTTATAATCCACAAAATTAAAAACGCAATTCACAAGGGAAATAATTCCCACGTGATAAAATAATTTCAGTTTCGGAAGAAACTTTTAAAGTTTTTCAGAAACGGACTTGGCTTGCTGGAATAACAGCAAATAATCTGCGCCGCCGGCTTTTGAATCGGTTCCGGACATATTAAAACCGCCGAATGGATGAACTCCCACTAATGCGCCTGTACATTTTCTATTACGGTACAGGTTTCCTACGTGAAATTCTCGAACAGATTTTTCCCATTTATCATTATTGTCGGTGTAAACGGCTCCTGTAAGTCCAAAGATACTATCATTAGCAATATCAAGAGCGTCATCAAAATCTTTAGCTTTGAGCACCGCAAGCACAGGTCCGAATATCTCCTCCTGAGCCAACCGCGCTCCTCGGTCAATTCCGTCAAATATTGTCGGCTTGTAATAATATCCGTTTCCTTCTCCCCGTTCACCGCCGAGGAGGAGTTCGCCTTCCTCTTTCCCTATTTCCACATACTCTTCAATTTTTCTCAAAGAAGATTCATTTATGACGGGTCCCATAAAATTTGTTCTTTCAGTAGGATCCCCTAATTTCAGAGCTGCTGTTTTCTCGACCACTTTCTTCATGAGTTCTTCATGAACGTCTTCTACAACTATCAAGCGCGAGCATGCGGAACATTTTTGTCCATTATAACCAAACGCCGAGCTTACTACACCCTGTCTCTTATACACATCTG
>SORT01000076.1 GCA_004402895.1 Fidelibacterota bacterium MT.SAG.3
TCATGGCGGGTATAGCGGCGTACTGAAAAATGCATTAGACCTTATGGGTTTCAATGAGTTTCAAGGGAAGATGATCGGATTATTGGGCGTAGCGGGTGGTTCGATGGGAGCCGCAAACTCCTTAAATAGCCTGCAGACCGTCGGGCGTACTCTACGAGCGTGGGTCGTTCCCTTTCAAGTTTCTATCGCGTCGGCTTTTGAGGAGTTTGACAAAGAGGGTAATTTGAAAAACAGAGTGTTAGAACAAAGAGTAAAACAATTAGGTGAGAAAGTAACCCGATTCGCATATCTACATAAAATTGGAAAGTCGGAAGAATTCTTAAACGCCTGGCAAGTAGCCCCCGTCAATCCGGGCGGAGAACGAAAAGTAAAGAAGGGGAATAGAATATAATTAATGAAGCAATATCTGATTCCGCTCAACATATATTTTGACATTAGAGATTCTTTATAAATATTCCGAGAGCACTGTCGTATAAAATTTATACGTACCTGCAAGATACTGCTCCTGAAATATAACTGTCTCAAAAACGAATATTAAGCCACCTAAAAAGTATTAAATTAGCAATCATTTCCCTTGTGAAGCCATACTCTTAAGTCTAAGTTATTTTATTGATGCAGCGCTGCTATTTATCAATGAAATAACTGATGGAGATTCTTTTGCAGTTTAATAAATTAAAGTTCAGAAGCAGGATCATAGTTCTCTTATCATTCATATTTTTTGTTCAATGCGGCTCAGATGATTCGATTGACTCAGCTAAAACGAAATTATTAAATAAGGATGGCGGTCAACTGAATGAAGATCTGCAATCGCTTGCGGCAGAATTTTTCAATTGGCGTTCTGAGACTCAGCCCGCTGCAGGCGATGATATCCCTCGGGTTGAGCGTCCTGACAGTTGGGTTCCTGATTATTCACAAGAAGCTCTCTTAGAGATAAAAACAGAGTATAAAGAGTTCATAATAAGGCTTGAAGAGATTCCAAAACAAAATTGGCACGTGTCCGATTCGGTGGATTATTTGATACTGAGGTCCGCAATGGAAAGAGTAAACTGGGAGTTCACTGTGCTGAATGCTCCAAGTCGCAATCCGGATTTTTACGTTCAACAGACATTAGGAGCAGTTTTTGAATTACTATTGATCAGTACTCCGATGACAGAACAGAGAGCTGCAAATATCATTACCATATTAAAGTCTTTTTCACAGACAGTAGAAGACGCTAAAACAAATTTAACTCTGCCGGTTGCTTCATTCACTGATATCGCTCTTGGGAATCTTGAAAACATCAGGAAAAAATTGGAAGCTACAAATGATGCTTTAATGCCGTTATTCCCGGAAAGATTACATGAAGAGTTGGGTCACGCGAGTGAAAGCGCTATCAAAGCGTTAGAGGATTATGCAATATGGCTAAAAATGAAACATCCGGAAATGACAAACGATTTTAGCGTCGGCAGAGAAGGCTATAAATACTTTTTAGATAATATTGCTTTAATCCCGTATTCTACGGAAGAGTTGCTGAAGCAGGGAGAGTTAGAGTGGAACCGTTCGGTGCTGTTAGAAGAATTTGAACAATTAAGAAATACCAAACTCCCTGAACCGACATTGTTTGCTACGATAGAAGAGCAGCTGTCGCGAGCAAAAATAGATGAGGAGAATATAAGAACGTTTCTTGAAGAGAATGATATATTGACGGTTCCTGAATCGTTATCACATTATATCAGCGTAAAAATTCCCCCTCATTTAGCGCCTCTTGCGTATATGGGAGTGATGGATGATCTTACGTCAGAATCACGATTAAAAGAGACAGCGGTAAGGTATATCCATGATCCTTCGCCCGATCTGCCTTATTTCAATCTGTCATCTGCGCAGGATCCAAGACCACTTATTCTTCATGAAGGAATTCCGGGTCATTATTTTCAGATGGCGCTTTCCTGGAGCAATTCGGATCCTATCCGAAGACGTTTTATCGATTCAGGAGCAAACGAAGGTATCGGTTTTTATGTAGAGGAGATGATGCTTCAATTCGGTCTTTTTGATGACAAGCCCCGAAGCAGAGAGATCATCTATAGTTTCATGAGGTTAAGGGCACTGAGGGTTGAAGTAGACATTCGTCTCGCGGTGGGAGAATTTGATATTGAGGAAGCCGGAGAGTATTTGGAGAAGAAAGTGCCTTTGGATAAAGAGACGGCAATAGACGAAGCGGGGTTTTTCGCATACAATCCCGGTCAGGCGATCTCTTATCAGATCGGCAAATTACAAATAATTAAGTTCTTGAGCGATGCAAAGATCATGAAGGGTGATAAATTTGATCTTCGCAAAATCCATGATTATTTGATGCTGAACGGGAATGTTCCGATCGCTCTACTGCGATGGGAATATTTAGGACTGAGAGACGAGATCGAACAATTTTTTAATTGATATATAGTGAATTAATATATTTCTTTTAATTATATTATAAACAAAGATGGCAGATCAAGCAAATTATCGTCAAATGTCGTTTTAGATCGCTTGACCGCACGAGC
>SORT01000077.1 GCA_004402895.1 Fidelibacterota bacterium MT.SAG.3
ATATCATTACGAGTGCGAATCCGATTAGTGCGGCGTTGGTTCCCTTTTCAATCGAATCTCTACCGAGTGTCGGTCCGATAGTGCGTTCCTCAATAACTTCCATTGGAGCCGGTAGCGCGCCTGCTCTTAAGATGATAGAAAGATCTTTCGCTTCATTTATGGAATTCATCCCCTCGATGACGGTATTTCCTGATGGAATTTTACTTCTTATCACCGGCGCGGAATGAACTTTATCGTCAAGAATAATGGCGACTCTTTTGTTGATGTTTGCTCCGGTTAGACGTGACCAAGCTCTCGCGCCCTCGCTGTTCATGTTGAGGTAGACAACAGGTTGTCCGGAGGCGGAACTTGCGCCGCCGCCGAAATTAGCCGAAGCGGAAGTAACGACGTCTCCCGTCAAACCGGGTTCTCTGTTAACGGCATAAAGAACGTTATAGGTTTCAGAAGGTAGTCCTCTGCCGCCGAAATCTCTTTTATTGTTCGACCAAATTATCTTCATGTCTGCAGGAAGCGCCGCTTTGACTTCTTCTAATGCAAGGATCCTGCGAACAGCCTTTACGTTTTCCGCCGGAACGCCGATGTCACCGCCTATGTTCCTTAACAAGGCAGAGAACGGACGTTCATCAAAGATCTGTTCATCCACCACCACGGAACCTCCAGATTCAGTTGAGAACGATTCATTTGTCGTTACGCCGAATATTTCATCAACACTGATCGATTTATCTTTACTTTCAGCAAGCGTTGTCACTGTGGTGTCGGTTGCGTCTGTCGTGGATTTGGTGAGTGTGACCAGACTGTCCAGGTCTATACCGGTTCTGATGCTTTTGAGAACGTTATCGATACGGGTAATGACAGCCTGCACAACATCAGGCTCTTTTAACAGGCTAAATTCCAGCAGAGCAGTTTGTCTTATCAAGTTACGCGCTCGTTCGGGATCTTGCACGCCGGCAAGCTCCACGATTATCCGATTTGAACCCTGCTTGAGTATGGTCGGTTCTGAAACTCCAAATTGGTCAACCCTATTTCGGATAACTTCAAGAGCGCGGTTGACAGCGTCATCTGCCTCATCCTCTAAAGCAGAGATGATCTCTGAATTTTCTATACCGTAATCAATAAAATGACGCGCAAGCCGGATGTTCCGTTCATTTGCTTCAAGCAGCAGCGCATCGAGGTATTCGATGTCATCATTTTCAGCTCTCGTCTCGGCGGCAGCAAGAGCATCATAAAGAAGTGTCTTATTACTTGCTATGTTCTCTACTAATTTTGGTATGTTCACTTCCATTACGACATGCATACCGCCCTGAAGATCAAGACCGAGTTTTAATGCCTTTTCCTGGAGCGCCTCTTTGGCTTCTTCGTCATCGGGTGGAAAGAAATAATATTCTATTGTCGGTGACAGCATATAGATTGCCATGACTATCACAGCCCCTATCAGCACAAATCTTGGTGTTAATTGTGTTCCCAATAAATCCTCTTCAATTCTAATGTTTAAGCAAGCACAGAATCTATCTCATTTATCATCTTATGTCAAACAATATTTTCTGCTGTATAAGTAAAAATATGAAGAGTGGCCGTCAATTAGTTTCCTGTCACTGTCCCAAAGATTTATTTCGCCGCAGTCATGGCTTGCCCGCCTGACTGTGGTCGGGCAGGCACGAACGTCGCATCCGCACATTTCGTAATCAGTGCGGTCAGGGCAAGCCCTAACTCGCACGTAAATCTCCCCTCCTTTTCAAAGGAGGGGATCAAGGGGTGGTTGATATATAGAACTGATCCGATAATTCTCCTCCATAGCAAGGAGTGGACACGCTGTAAGCGTGGGGGTATTTGGTCTTTATCTTCATCAGTATCCCAACGACTTATCAACCACATTTTTGAGTTCTTTGCCTGACAGGTATCGCTGCAAATTCACACCGAAGTCGGTTGCGGCAAGTGGTGTATAATCGCCGAAATTCCCCGCTATGTGCGGCGAGAGAAAGACATTGTCGAGTTCGAACAGCGGGCTATCCTCAGGAAGTGGTTCAACGGCGAACACATCGAGTCCCGCTCCGGCTATCTTCTTTTGAGAGAGAGCTTCATAGAGAGCAGACTCATCAATGATCGCTCCTCGCGCCACGTTGATAATGATCGCACTCTCTTTCATAAAGGAGAGTCGTTCCCGGTTTATCAATCCCTTTGTCTCTTTTGTGAGAGGGGCACAAACAACGAAGTAATCCGATTGGGCTATCAGTTCATTAAGCTCTGTCAGTGGAAATACTCTATTGACATGAGTGAGCGAATCGCTCGGTTTTGAGCTGCGCGACGCGACGCTGACATTCATACCGAAAACAGAAGCCATCTCCGCCAAAGCCTGACCAACGGCGCCGAACCCTAAAATACCAAGTGATTTTCCTCTTAGAGTGCCGTTTTGCAATGCTATTTCCCGTTGGTTCCATTTCTTACTCTCTTTGAATTTGATCGATTCGGCAAACC
>SORT01000078.1 GCA_004402895.1 Fidelibacterota bacterium MT.SAG.3
CACTAATGTTGAGGAATCCACGTCAATGTTATAAAATTCCGCCTCGATAGCCTCATAGATCAAATTCCTTAACTCTCCCAACTCAGCGGCTGGGTCGCTTTTATACGCGGCGGGTTTGATCTGAAAATGATCCCCTTGTATGAATATCGGTCCTTTATATCCCGCTTTAACGGCGCCTGCGCAGATCATAGCGGAAAATTCCGAAGGGCGTTGATTCGTGTATCCAATTTCTGAACGCGCAATCTCAAATATGAAGGGTCCGACATTCAGTTTCATAGCAGCCTTAAAAACGGTTTCTGCAAAAATATGGGTCATTCCTCTGACATTTATCGCCGGTACAGTAAAACCTCCTGCTTCACCTCTTCCCATAGCCTCATAAATAGATTGTATGGAAGCAGGGAAGGCGCCTAAATCTTTTGATATCGAGCGAATAAGCGCCTGACACACTTCTCTTACTGCCGATTCTTTATGGAATAACGCCGTTTCGATAATATCCTCAAATACGCCTGAGTTCAATTTAGTTTCATCGATCACCTTAGGCGTAAGGTCATCGGCTAAATCTACTATCCCTCCAATTGAGACTTTTAACTCCATTATATTATTATAGATCATTATATTTCAGTCCGCTATTTTAAATTGCTCAGATAATTCTCATCAAACCCGAACGATACTCCCTTGATTGATACGACTATTGGTCGTTTTATCAAATTCGGGTCAACAAGCATTGTCTTCAGCAATACCGTCTTGGAAGGCAGTTCTTTGCCGAAGCCTTTTTCTCTGTATACTTTGCTTCGGGAGTTAAGAAAACCTTTTATATTATCGCTATTTACGTGTTTCTGTAGAAATTCTAATGAAGGAGGCGAGGATATGATATCAATTTGTTCAATTTCCAAGTTGTGTTCATTGAACCACTCGAGTACTTTTTGAGTAGTCCTGCAAGTCGATTTACCGTAGACTTGGATTTTGTTCAATTTGTGGCTGTCCCAATTTATACAACAATGTACCCGGCGCCCCCAATTAGAATCCACGCTCTGAAAAAGTGGAATTGACCGGACACAGTTTGCCCGATTTATATGATGCGGCTTACCCTATATTATGCAAAATATTCGGCATTCGTGGCAGTAAATTTCTCCCATTCTGCCGGCAAATCCGCTTCATCAAAAATAGCATCTACCGGACAAGGATCCACACACGCTCCGCAATCTATACATTCATCCGGATCTATGTAAAGCATTGTTGCCTCTTCAAATTCCGGTTCATCCTTCGTAGGGTGAATGCAGTCCACAGGGCACGAATCAACACATGCCGCATCTTTTTCATCGATACAGGGCTCTGCAATTACATATGTCATTTTTTTCCTCCGTTCACTAAATAAAAGCTTTTTTTACTAAAACATCACCAAAATCGGGTGAATTTAAAACCAAGAATTGCACAATGCAAGATTTTTTAATACGATGCGAAAAATAGATGTGAGCAGTAGTCATAATATAGCTCTCACTCATCTAACTTTGCCAATGACTGCTTCAAAGTATCCCATCCGAGAAGAGCGCATTTGATACGCGCGGGAAATTGTTTGACGCCTTGTAAGACCTCAAGTTCACCCATATCGATCTCGCTATCTTCTTCTCCCTTCATCATGGCTCGAAAGTTCTCTATCAATTCCTTCACTTCGCTTGTCGCTAATCCTTTTATTTTTTCTGTCATCATGGAGATCGATGCTTGACTTATGGAGCAGCCGTCTCCCTGAAATTTTACATCCGTTATTTTTTCACCGTCCGTTTTCAGGTGCAGCGTGACAACATCTCCGCATAATGGATTATGACCATCGAATTTAATAGTAGGAGATTCGAGCTCTCCACGATTTCTTGGATTTTTATAATGGTCTAATATTACTTCTCTGTAAAGTAGATCTAAACTCAATTAAACATCTCTTTAATTTTGCCAAGCGATTCGACGAATACATCCACCTCAGCTTCCGTGTTATACAGATAAAAGCTGACTCGACTGGTTGAACTTACGTTTAACCATTTCATTAACGGTTGAGCACAATGATGACCGGCTCTTACCGCAATCCCATCTCCATCAAGCAATTGAGCAACATCATGCGGATGAGCGTTGCCGATGTTAAATGAGATAATACCTGCTCGATTCTCTAAAGGACCGTAAACTTTTACATCCCCTAATTTTTCCAATTCACCTAAGGTATATTTTGATAATTTCGCTTCATGGTCATGAATTGTATCCATCCCCATCTCTATCAGATAATCTATTGCCGCTCCAAAACCAATCGCTTCGATATAATTTGGCGTTCCCGCCTCAAATTTATGTGGAGGCTCCTTATAAGATGATTCGTGCAATCCTACTTCTAATATCATCTCTCCGCCACCAAGAAACGGATCCATCTCCTCTAATAATCCCATTTTAGCATACAAGATCTG
>SORT01000079.1 GCA_004402895.1 Fidelibacterota bacterium MT.SAG.3
TTCCAACATCTGAGCTACACGCCTGCCTATCTTTCCGGCGCCGAGTATCATGATGTTTCCCGCTGGTTGCTGCTCTTTACCTGCGAACCGTAAAACTTCGGGAATATCTTCGGACTTAGCGATAAAATAAACATGATCCTTGAGATTAAATGTATCTGCTCCGGAGGGCATGATAGTTTCACCATTTCTACTCATTGCTACCGTTCTGTATTGAATGTTCGGATGCTCCAAGGCGACTTTTTGCAACGATTTTCCGACGATCGGCGATTCATCTCCGAGCTTGATTCCGACTACCTGTATCCTCCCGCCTGAAAATTCGGCTACCTCACTCGCGGCAGAACGCCTGATGAGATTTTTTATCTGCTTTGATGCTTCCTCTTCCGGGTGAATCATTTTATCTATACCGAGTTGAGAAGGTGTAATAAGCGCCCGCGGTTTGGAATATTCGGCGTTCCTGACTCTCGCTACCTTTGTCTCCACACCGAGTCTGTTGGCGAACATACATGACATTATATTCACCTCATCAATACTCGTGACCGCTATCAGCATGTCCATTTTTTTTATTCCCGCATCAGACAGCGTTTGGGCGCTGCCACCATTCCCTTCTAATACGAGCACATCAAGATGCTCTCTTGCCCGTTGGCATTTCTCTGCATTTTTATCAAGAATAGTGACATCATGATTTTCTTCCGACAACATTTTCGCGAGGTAAAATCCTACTTCACCGGCTCCAACTATGATGATCCTCATTCGATATCCCCCTCTTTTTTCATGCTTATCGCATGTACGTCGCGGAATTTTGCTGCCGCATCGGCACTCTCTTCTGAACTTACATCAAGATGAAATACAGCGCGAAGCCGTTGAGGTGAAACGGTTAGGATTGCTACATCCAATTCAGCCAATCGTTCGACCCATTCGGTAGCGCTGCCGAAAGATTTATCAATATCTATCATAACTATATTTGTCTGAACCCAATCGAGCTCCACATTTATGCCTTCAAGAGAGGCGACCGACTCCGCAAATGTCCGGGCATTGGTATGGTCATCCGCTAACCGTTCAACGTTGTTTTCCAGCGCATATTTTCCCGCCGCCGCCAATAAGCCCGCTTGTCGCATCCCACCGCCATAAGTCTTTCGATAACGGTGCGCCCTCTCTATAAATGCTTTGGTTCCGGCAACCACAGACCCTACAGGCGCTCCGAGTCCCTTCGAGAGACAGATAGATACCGAATCAAAATATGACGCCCATTCGATTGCTTCGATGCCTGTAGCTACGACTGCATTCATCAGCCTTGCTCCGTCAAGATGCATTTTAATATTATGTTTCTTCGCGACTTCTGAAATCTCTTTTATCTGTCCAATAGGGAAGATAGTTCCACCTGCCCGGTTGTGAGTGTTTTCTAAAGTGATAAGGGTTGTCTGCGCGAAATGGTAACTGGTCGGACGAATATTGGATTCCACCTGTTCGGCGGTGATTGACCCCATTTCCCCATCTATCGTTCTGAGCATAACGCCGGAGAGTAACGCAGGCGCGCCGGACTCGTAATTATACAGATGACATCCGGTCTCGCATATCACCTCGTTGCCCGGTTGAGTATGAGCATTGATACTTACTTGATTCGCCATCGTTCCGCTCGGAACATAAAGCGCTGATTCTTTTCCGAAAAGTTTTGCAACCGTTATCTGAAGTTCATTGACATTCGGGTCTTCCCCGAAGACATCGTCACCAACCTCCGCCCTCGAAATCACATCCCTCATCTCATCGGAGGGTTTTGTGACCGTATCGCTCCTTATGTCTATCATTATGAGCTTTTTTCTCCCACAGTATATAAAGTTTATTACGCCTTGAATTAAAAGGCAAGAGATTCGATGGAATAGGAAAACATTTTATATTTCCAGATAAGATGAACTATAACCAACAGTCGAAGAATGTGCAGGAAACTTGATTGGAACCGGGAATAGTTTTGAATATTATTGAGCTGTAAGAAGGGATGGAACGCTATGATCAGAAAATATGAGGAAAAGGACATTGACGAGCTTCTCGATGCATGGTACTCGGCATCGAAAGTCGCACACCCTCTTGGAAGTGAAGATTTTTTCGAACAGGAGAGGAAAAATATCCGTGAACTGTACATCCCTAATGTGGAAACATGGGTGTATGAAAAAGACAGTAAAGTGGTTGGGTTCATTTCGCTCATGGAGAATGAAGTTGGAGCGATTTTCCTCGATCCCGATCTTCATGGGACGGGAATCGGACGAGCATTGATGGAGCATGCGAAATCATTACGAACATTTTTAGAACTGGATGTTTTTAAAG
>SORT01000080.1 GCA_004402895.1 Fidelibacterota bacterium MT.SAG.3
TTGTAGGAGCCTGTCATAAATACCCTGAACATATGAAGCCAAACGGTGATCACCATTAAATGCGCCGCCCAGCGATGAAGTTCTCGCATGATACCGAGCGGAACTTGCTCGCGAAGATCTACAATATCCATATATGCGTATTCAACCGTAGGTCTATAATAAAACATTAACAGGATTCCGGTGACAGTCAATACCATAAACAAAAAGAACGATAATCCACCCATGCACCATGTATATCTTAATCGTACGGCATGTCGCCGCGTGCGCGCGGGATGTAAATGCAGCCATAACGAATTTAACACTACAAGAAGTCTCGAACGTCTCGTTTTGGGTATCCCTGTTCGAAAATAGGATTTCGCTACTTGTGATTCAGCCAGTTGTTTCCAGACGGATTTCTTCTTTTTCTTAGGAGCCGCTTCAGGAGCTTCTGTCGTGCTCCCTTTTTCTAAATTCTCGTCAGCCATTCTTTATCTCATTCCTTTTAAATAATAACCTATACCTTTAAAAAACTATCGGGGTCTTTCCACTGACCCTTTTCATATTGAAACTTACGATTTTTGTCTACTAAAATCTGTCCGTCTTCTGCGTAACTTATCATATAACGTTCTAATGGTCGTGGAGCGGGACCTTCAAAGTTTATGCCTGTTTTATAGAATCCGCTGCCGTGGCACGGACATTTGAATTTCGCTTCCGCTCCGAGCCAGTTAGGAGTGCACCCAAGATGGGTACACACAGTGCTCAGAGCGAAAATTCCTTCTGAATTCCGAACGAGCCAGACTCCGAATGATTCTTTGAACCGCTCATCGACCGCGCCGATAATATAGTCTTCAGGATAACCCGCTTTGAACGTAAGCGGAGGCTCGAACAGTACATTAGGGAAGAAGAACCTACCTATCGCAGCTGCCATACCAAGTGTTGCCGCTGTAAAAGAGAGCCACGCAAGCCCCATCCAGGAGAAAAAACTCCTTCGGTCAACTTGTTTCTTTACCGGTTTTGGAGGTTCTGTTATTACTACTGTTTCACCCTTAGTCTCTTCAATCGGAACTTCAATTTCACCTTTATTTGGAACATTTTCGGTCATATCTCACATTCTCCGTGAATCTTTATCCATTTCCTTCAAACATATTCAGAGCCTCTATTGCTGCTTGCCTGACTTTCATGTTAGGGTCGGAATCTTTTAGATCGGCAAGCCTTTCCTTTAAGGTTTCAACCTGAAGAGCTCCAATAGCATACACCGCTGATTTGATTGTCTCTTCTTTCAATATTTCATCCATTTGTCCATGCCCGCTAAGATAATTCCGGTCTAACATCAATTCTAAGATGTCTTTTCCGGCACTGTCGCCCAATTTTGCCAACGACAATGCGGCATTCCATTTAACATCATCAACCGGGTCCGAAAGGGCCGCTCGTAATCCTGACTTTGAGCCGTCCTCGTCCAAGCTGCCGAGAAGATGAGCAGCTAGCTTTCTCATGCCCGGATCGGGATCATTCAAATATTCTAAGACTTTTTCTTGTAATCCCTTTACTCTAAGCTTTCCAAGAGACCAAAGGGCATATAACCGGGTTTCGTCATCGGCGTCTTCAGTTGCATCCCACAAACTTTTAATGCTTCTCGGGTCAGAAAGATATCCTAAAGTAAGGGTCAAATATCTGCGAATCCTTGGATCATCATTTTTTGTGTTCTCATATATTGCCAAGAGCTCTCTGATAAATCTATCTTCAAATGGCTTATCAGCATCCGCCCGCATTATCTTCGAAAGCATATACGCTGAGTGCCACCTGTTGTTAACCCCGCCTATTTTAATACTTTCCAGATAATCATACCGAGTCTTTGACTCAGAAAAGAAAAATGTGAATATAAAAAATACACCGATTGCGACTGCAGCAATTAAAAACGGCGTTATGAAAAGTTTTGCAAAATCGCCCCAATTCCCAATCCCGTCACTGATAGGCATTCCGCTACGTTGCAGAGGATTACTTCCCTGGTTTTCTTCCATCTTTGCCTTGCCTGACCAATCCTGATTTATTAAAATTAAGAATCTTATTCTTAATAAATCTTTAGTTTAAAACCTCTCTTACACTACAGTAAATAATTCCTATAATCATTTACATCTATGAATTTAAGAGAATAAATATACATAGTCGTGAATCTTTTGTCAAGAAGGATTTATGCACTATACCGAAGATTTTATCGTTTGTTTTTTTAAAAAAATCAGCCCATTGTTCTATGAGTGAAAATTGAGCAATTGTATAAATAAAATCGGATATAATTAAGTC
>SORT01000081.1 GCA_004402895.1 Fidelibacterota bacterium MT.SAG.3
CCGATACCATAAGAAAGTACTACACCGCCTCCGCATACACCGCTTATCTTTTTATCCACAACTGAACGAGTAAGCTTACGGCGCGTATCGGTAATATTTTTCCCTTTATTGTCGTCGGTTTTTTCAGTTTTAGTTAAAAGAGTGGATTCCGGGCTCGCGGGTCTTAACAACAGCCAGGCTCCGAAAGCTATTACCATTATTGGTAAAAGAATTTCCCAAAATTCATGCCACATCCACATGTTATGCATCCTCATAAAACCTATATCGGGAAGGATAAACAATAATCCCGCTATAATGAGTAATACTCCCCAAAATCCAGTATTATTTCTTTTTATTTTAACGCTTTTTTCTGATTTGATCTTTAATTCGCTTTCAGGCATGATAAGCAGACCCGCTATATATATGATCAAACCGGTACCCCCGAAAAGGCTCATCAGAACGAAGACTATACGAATAATGGTCGTATCAACCTTTAGATATTCAGCGATCCCACCCGCAACGCCGCCGATCATACGGTCATATTGCGATTTGTATAACCTCTTTATATCATCTTTCTGATCAGAACTAATTTTCTTCTTAGTCTCTTTTGTCTTTTTGGATTCCTTTGCCATTCATTCAATCCTCGTTTGATCTATTTCTCTATTCCCATACATAATAACTTACGGCATTCAATCAGATTTGTTTCGTATACCGATAGATTCACAAAAGCGGAACAAAGCTTACCATACCACATTTTTCGATCTTAAAACCATCACTGTTTTTCGTAATTCGCAGTAATTTTTGTTTATTAGTTCCAATTGGAATTATAATTCGCCCCCCGTCGGTTAACTGATTTTTCAGCTCTTCCGGAATTGACTTCGGCGCCGCAGAAACAATAATCACATCATAAGGAGCATGTTCCTTCCATCCGAACTTTCCGTTACCCAACTTAAATTGAACATTATTATATTTCATTTTTGCCAATAAAATTTTAGCCTCATGATACAACGGCTCTAATAATTCAACGGAATAAATTTGATCGACTATATTCGCTAAAAGCGCTGTTTGGTAACCTGAGCCTGTTCCCACTTCAAGAACATTCTGAGCGAGGTTCAAGTTCGCTAATTCCAACATCAATGCGGTCATATAGGGTTGACTTATCGTCTGATCATGGCTTAAGGGTAAAGGTCGATCTGAATAAGCATTTTGTTTATGGATATCCGCTATGAATAGATGACGGGGAACATTTAACATTGCAGATATTATAGAAGGCTCGGTAATACCTCTCTTAATAATTTGAGTTTCTACCATACTTAGCCGAAGGGACCTGTAGCATTCTTCACCTTCATAACCGTTATTTAGGGAAGTGCAGTCCAATGTTTATTCCATTAACGCCATCAGATGCTCTCTTATGCTCCTGCGCAGCGAACCAAGATTATAACCCCCTTCCAATACACTGACGATTCGACCACCGGAAAATTCATCAGCCCACTCCCGAACTATCATCGTCATATCCCGATAGGCATCATGGGTAAGGTTGATACCCGAAAGAGGATCGTCTCTATGAGCATCGAACCCCGCAGAAATAAAAATAATGTCCGGTTCAAACTTCCGTATCTCCGGTTCTATCTGAGTTTTAAATATTTTCAAATAATCCTCATTGCCGGAACCTTTCTCCATCGGATAGTTGAAAGTCGATCCGTAACCTTCTCCCTCGCCTTTTTCGCTGAATGCGCCCGTCCCCGGATAATGCGGATATTCGTGCAAACTTACGTATAGAACGTTCGGGTCTTTTTCAAACAAATGTTGTGTACCGTTACCGTGATGCACATCCCAATCTATAACCGCCGCGCGAAGCAACTCGTATTTTCTGGCATGCAGTATTCCAATTCCAACGTTATTGAAAAAACAGAAGCCCATCGCTTTATCTCTTTCGGCATGATGCCCGGGAGGTCTTATCGCGCAAAATGCATTGGAGACCTGTTCCGACATGATCTTGTCAACCGCTGTGACAACTCCTCCGGCAGCAAGAAGCGCCACATCGTATGACCGTTCATTTATTCCGCAATCCAAAGCATCGATGTATGTCTTACCCGATGCGCAAGCTTCTTTAAGTCTGTTTATATATTCTTCGCTGTGGAGAGTTGCCAGCAGATCATGGTCAACTTTTTCCGGGGCGTAATGAGTAAGTTTGTCCCATATGCCCTCGAACTTTAGATGCGAAATAAGAGATGTTAATCGGTCAGGAC
>SORT01000082.1 GCA_004402895.1 Fidelibacterota bacterium MT.SAG.3
GTACTGCAAAATAGTGTGTCGTAACTGACGGTTATGGGACAGTGCTACTTCAACAACACCATCTTCCTCGTCTGGACGAAATCACCTGCTTGGAGACGGTAGAAGTAGATTCCTGATGAGACGTTTGAGGCGTTCCATTCAACCGTGTAACTTCCAGAAGGTTTTCGTTCATCGGTGAGGTGAGCTATTTCTTCTCCAATTAGGTTATACACTATAAGTGATACTTTCTCCGTTTTAGGAATAGAGTAGCTTATTATCGTCTCCGGATTAAAAGGATTAGGGTAGTTTTGTGATAGCATAAATTCTGCCGGTATTCCAGCTCTCTCAGGCTCGACATCTACGATAATATATTGGTAACTATCAATGAGTTCTCCTGAACGATTTATAAACTTATAAAGAGCCACTTCATTGGTAATTTCAACAAGCATCGCACCGTAATCCCCATTATATCTAACTTCGCTACCGCTTACGATCGTAAAGAATTGATAGATGCTCTTGCCTCCTAGTCCGTTCACAAAATAAGGTAATCCATCTGAGATAATCCTTTCGTATACATGATCATGCCCTGCTATAACAGCATCCGCCCCCCATTCTTTAAATGGCCATTGCATTATCGCAGTTGAGCCGTGACTTGAAGATGAAAATGGTGGATGGTGCATATAAACTATCTTTAATGGTTGTGTTGATTCAGACATTGTCGTTTTTAACCAAAGCGCCTGAACCGAACTGCTGTTATTTCCGTCGGGTTCTTTACTATCACTGCTAATGGAGAAAAAGTGGACGGGACCCCATTTAAAATCGTAATATCGTTCATTATTGGGAAGAGTAAAATAATCTAAATAGGGCTGTGGACAGATAGTACACCTGTAATCATGGTTCCCGAGACTCGGGAAAAATCGATTGATGTCCGCTCCCGCACCGTAGCTACCCAGGTAAGGTGATATATAGTCATGGTAATACTGTCCGATATTATGGTCAATTGTAAGGGCTAATCCATCTTCATAGTTATTGTCACCAGTCGTTATTATTAAGTCAGGATTCCAGCTTTTAACCAGATTTGCCACATCCCCTACGGCCGACCTCGCTCCTGATCCATAGTCACCTATTATGGCAACACGTAAAGTATCAGAAGCGATGCCTGAATCAGGATAAATAAGAAATAATAGGATAAAAATGTTTGTTATGAGCTTTTTCATCTGGTAAGAATATCAGTCTTTTTGAAACTCAATATACACAATTATTTATTTTTTCCAATTGACTTTTACCAGATTCGAAGCATAGCATGAGAGTCTGGGAATCGTACCTAGCGGAGGTGAATGAAGAATCTTCAGAATTCATACTTCGACTATGGTAAGAAAGTATGAGTATGTTGGTCATACCTACTTTTGTGGGATAAAATCTAAAGATCGATATGCAACGACCGTAACAATTAATTTTTTAGTAACTTTGACAAATTACTTAAAGATTTAAGGCGAGACGATATATTCCTAAAAACGGTCGTTTTCAGAACATTCCAATAAACGTCCCAAAATCAAAGTCCCAAGATTATTGCATTTAACGAGTTTTGGGACTGCGAAATTGTGTGTCATAACTAACGTTTTTGGCAGAATGTCACAATATATTTTCTAGATTGAATAAATTTACCTACTTGGATGCTGTATTGTTCTAAAGAATTATTCAACAATTAAACTAACATTAATCTTAGGAAGCAATGTAAAGACTTATTTTCTATCATAAATAGTTGTTATTTAAGAACTATTGCCATAACCTCTTAAATTTAAGTTCTTTAGATAGTTCAGTGTGACCTGAAACACATATTTGTATTTTCAAGTAGAAAGTTCTTGCAGACTCACCATCTTTTTACTATACTAACCGTGCGAATCGAGCATACAATGCAAAAAGACTTAAACGCTATACTAAAAACAAACCAAATTAAAGAGACCAAATCTCATAATAGTGAGGGTCATCACGGACTCGATAATAGTTTAGTAGTAGATTATGCTCATGATAAATCAATTAACAATAATAAGGACGCGGAGGTACAAACAATGAAGACAAGCAGATTACATTTACGAAACCTGCTTTTACCGATAACAGTTGTAGCGATGTTGTTTTCGGTTGCTTGCGA
>SORT01000083.1 GCA_004402895.1 Fidelibacterota bacterium MT.SAG.3
GTTGTAGGTCAAAAGGATTTGAGAAATTAACATCCCCTAAATCTGCGATGTTGCAAACTTCATAAGGATTTACGCGCGTCACATGATGAATGGAACGGGTAAGACTTGACATATTTCGAACTTCCCGAGGGCCATGTCGCGCCCCCGGCCTGTTTTCGGTTGCACCATCATAGGGCACACCAATCAGTGCGATATCTACACCTGATGGGTCACTTACAAAAGGTCTTCTCAACAAAGTTGCAACGCCTGCATAACGAAGCGGAGCTGTTTCAAAGTTAGATTCCTCTTTCATGTTTCTTGAACTCCAGTTTGATGAAAATATTGAAGGCATGAGCCGACCTCATACCTTAGCCCAACTTCTATGTTACAAATTTAAACATTAGATTACACGAAATATATTGCTCCATTCCCATAAACATCCCAAATTCGAAGTCCCATGAATATAGCATTTGACGAGTTTTGGTACTCCGAAATTGTGTGTTATTACTTACGTTTATGGGACAGCGCTATTTTAAGGTGGCTAAACAATTCTGCCGTCCCACAATGTCCCTTATCCGCCTTGTTTACAAAGTAACCGCCTACAAGTCCCGATTGCCATACTCAAACTTTAACTCAATCACATTTCAAAAGATATACTGTTACTCTTTACACACCCCGCCATACGAAGACCCATCTTAATAGAGGGGAAAATCGGATATTAATTCTTAAAAACAAGCCGGTTCAAAAACCGGTACCCTCTTCCTATATCATCCAGTATCATGTAGAGGCTGGGAAGGAGTATAAGAGTAAGTGGTGTTGCAAAGAGTATACCATATCCAAGCGCCAATGCCATCGGAGCTAGAAACGGGTCAGAACCTCCAAGTCCATAAGCTAAGGGAAGAACACCCGCGATGGTCGTTATGGAAGTAAGGATTATCGGCCGCAGGCGTGTAGCAGTTCCTTCGGCAACTATCCGTTTGATTTTCTTTTCGGGTTCGGATTCACGATGGATATTTATGTAATTCACAAGTATAAGCGAATCGTTCACGACGACACCCATAAGTCCGATGACACCCATCATCGCCAAGAAGCCTAACGGTTCTCCGTGCATTGCAAATGCGCCGATGACTCCGATGAGTCCGAACGGGATTGCTATGATAACTAATAGAGGTTGTGTCACGGAATTAAAGAGCAGTATCAGAACAAAGTAAATTGCCACCACGGCTGTCAGCATAGTTATGCCAAGGCTGACGATAGATTCCTGTGTCTCCTCGGCTTCGCCGCCAATGACGAACCTCATTCCGGGCCAATCGGATGTGAGGTCAAAATAGTCAACCGCCATTTGAGTTGCTTGTAGAGGTGTCAGATCACCCAAAGCTATGTCCGCGGTGACAGTGATAGTGCGTTCCTTCTCGTAATGAAAATAACGGGAGGGACCCGGACCGATTTCGAATTGCGCCACTTCTTTAAGCTGAATCAATCTGCCACGCCTGTTGGGGATCTTAAGCTCACTAAGGTAATCAGGTTTGTTGCGAATCGATTCTTCGAGGATGACACGGAAACCGACATCCTCGTCTCCGTATCGAACTCTCGTAACGACCTGTCCGTCATATGCGAGCCGAACATTCTGGGCTATATCCGCGACTGTGAGCCCTAATTCTGAAAGCCTCGGATAGTCAATTTTTATCTCTACTTGCTCCTTACCGAGTTTATCATCTCTGTCAATATCTGTAACACCTTCGATACTCGCTAAATACGCGGTCACAGAATCGGCGAGGGTAGTTCTCATGGCATCGTCTCCTCCGATAACACGAATGGCAATCGGGCGACCGACGGGAGGACCGCCTACGTCTATGATATACCGTACCGCATCGAATCCTTCTAATTTGTCTGTCTGCTCCCTAAGATCCGCCACTATCATTTCAGCATCTCTGTTTCGCGCATTATAAGGAGTCAATGTTATCAATATAAATGCCCAGTTCTCACTTTCACCTGGTGTAAAGATTCCGCCTCCTCCGAGACTTCCGAGAATTGCCATATGCGACTGCATTTCATCTTCGGGCAAAGCTTGTAAGATAGCTTCTATCTCTTTGATCTTGTCTTCAGTCGCATCGAGAGAGGAGCCTGTCGGG
>SORT01000084.1 GCA_004402895.1 Fidelibacterota bacterium MT.SAG.3
TCTGAACACTACTATGTCCTAATTGCTGCTGCACGAGCCGGAGATTATTGCCGCTGTGGCAAAATGATCACTCAGAAAAATGCTTTACTCTTCAGAATCGTTTTCTTCAATCGACTCATTATCATTAGTGTCTTCCATATTATCATTCTGCTCAAGATTTTTTAGTGTGTCAGCGAGACCAGATGATAGAATTTTAATTTGATCAGGTTTTAAATATTTCAAATTGCCGACTATATCGGAGAGTCCAGCGAGTACAGGTGATGTTTGCAGTGCAATATTTTTGGAAAGATCGGAGAGTCCAGCGAGTCCAGCGAGTACAGGTGATGTTTGAGTGGAAAGTCGCGCCAAATCAGCTAGCATTTTCGAATGTTCCTCATTGCGTTTTCTAAGTTCTCTTGCTTCATGAATAGTTTCCTTTTTAACTTTTTCTTCAAGATATTTTTGGGCTTTATCTATAAAATTATCCATGCTGTACATGTAGAGTTGAACACTAGCTTTAGAAAGCATTTCCTGTATCAATTCAGGTCGAGGACCAACGGTTTTGCCTTCTTGTTCCCACCACCAGTCATCTTTTTTATCATCTGTAACAAGAATTATCGGTTTTTTTATTTCTTTCGCTTTATCAATAGTTTGATACCAGATAATGAGGTCACCATATTTCCTGATACCACCTCCTTTTGACGCATCCTTATATCCAGGTGGAATTTTTTGGGCATATCGCTTTTTCCCCTTTTTATAAATTTTAGATAACTGATCATTGGAATACTCCTTGCCAGTTTTGCCCTCGAATGCTGAAGTAGTTTCTTGCAAAATAGTATCGTGATTTCCGTTTATATTTAATGAGTTTAGGTATTCATTTTTACGCTTCTCTAACTCTGTTCCAATTTTGTTGAAAATTTTTTCAGCGTTTCCGAGAAGTTTGTCGGAGTTTTGAATAAAAGGATGTTTATTTGTATGAAGAGTATCTCTGATTTTATTCTGCATTGTCTTGATTTCGGCCTGAATGTCACCATAGGAACTTACCTGCTTCGCTATAACATTGAGTCTGCTTTTATGGAATTCTAAGGCAGTTTGGTGGGGGATCCATATTCTATCCGAAATATTCTTGAGGATATTAATCATATCCGTGCTTGTCTTAGGTGAATAGCGATATAAATTCAAGAGAACATTAGCATCAAATACGAAGACGCAATTTTCCCATAACTTTTTAAACTCAACTTCGGTTGGGCGGTAGTACCCAGGCAATGTCTTTTTCATGATTGAGACAATTTCCGTTTATTAAATTCGATGCTCAGTTCTAAATTACTTCTGTATGCCGCTTATGCCAATCTCGAATTGATCATCTATTGCGCGAACTGCCATTTTCAGATTCTTTGATTTCATAATAGACTCATCTTCATTGGCCAGTTTGCCCGATTGTTAAGCCATAATTTGGGGGCTACAATATTAAAAGTCAATGCTTCATGTAATAGTTAGAGATTACCTCTAAGTTTTGATCACTAATTGATACTCTAGCATAGCCAATTTTCATGGTATAAGAACCTCGAAGGAGGACTTAACTATGAACTGGGTACTTACACCTGATAAATTCTTAACTGGAGAAGAGGTTCAAATTCTAAGAAAAACCTGTAAAGACGCCGCAGACTTGGCTAGATCTAAGGGACAATCCAATTCTATTCGGACTTGGATGATCATAGATTTGGCACTACAAACAGGCTGTAAGGGTAGGAGAGAGTTCCAACCTAGAAATTAGAGATCTATATATCGAGAAAGGTCACAGCCACATCCATATACGGCAGGGAAAAGGGAATAAATCTCGTCTTGTAACTATAGGAGAGTCTCTAAGGAATCATTTACGACGATATTTGAAGGAGAGAAAATCCATAAGCCAATATCTCTTCGCTTCAGAAAGATCACATCAAATGACAACATCCGCTATCCAAAAAGTTGTTAAGAAGGCAATGAAACTTTCGAGTTTGCCATCGCACTATTCTGTTCACAGCCTTCGACACACATACGCGACACTTCTTTATAGGTCGAGCGGCAATAATCTCCGGCTCGTGCAGCAGCAATTAGGACATAGTAGTGTTCAGA
>SORT01000085.1 GCA_004402895.1 Fidelibacterota bacterium MT.SAG.3
CGCGCTATCTCAAGGTAGGTCTCACCCTTATTGAGTGCGTTGTCGTGACGCTCGTTGATCCGCAGTGAGTTACCAAGATAGACTTCGGCAAGGTCGAACCTGCCGTTCTTCTTATGGTTCATGCCCATAAGTTTATAAACTTCTGCAACTCCAAGTCTGTCCTTCATCTCACTGAATATCTTGAATGCCTTCGTAGCAAGCAGGACACTCTCGTCTATCTCGTTCTTCTGATGATAGATCTCAGCCTTCTCTAAGTATGAGAGACCGGCTATACGCTCATCGCCTGCGCGTTCGGAGAACTTGAGTCCGTCGTTTAGTTTACGTTCTGCTGCTGCAAGGTCGCCTTTGTTCTTGAATGCGATACCGATATTATGATGTATCAGCGCTCTCAGAGGATCGTTGTTCATGTTGCCGAGTGTCTTGAGTGCTGAGTCATAAGCCTCTAAAGCGCCGTCATGATCGCCACGGATATTAAGTATGTTCCCGAGATTCATGAAGATCTTAAGAAGAAGACCGCGATCCTTGTTCGCAGCGGCTAACTTCTTGGAAGATTCAAACGACTCTAATGCCTTAGAGAGTTTACCGGTCTCGGCATAAAGAATACCGAGTGTGTTAAGCGTAGCCGACAGCGCTTTGGTGTCGCCGGAGTCTCTTAAATAACTCTCGGCAGTGTTGAACTCGTCAAGAGCTCTCGACCAGTTAGCCTGCTTGGCGAATATCTCGCCTAAGAAGCGGCTCGCGGAACCCTTGAGGCTCTTGTTCGTCTCACTGTCCGGACGACTCTTGACTTCCTCTAACAGGTTCATCGCTCTGTCAAACTGATTATTGGCGATAGAGACTTCCGCTATTGCCAACAGTAACGCGTCATAAGAATCTCCGCTTAGATATTCTTGCGATACGCTTAAGATTATTTCAAATTTCGTGTCTGTACTGAGGTTGTTACGGTCATTCTTGGTAAGGTCTGTCGGTAGAATTGTCTGCCATGTCTCTCTCAATGCAGCTTCGTTACTCTCAAGAACCTTCGATACCTTCCGGCTGAATCCTCTGCCGCAAGCGCTCGAAGCGATCTTTAATAACTCTGCTGTGAAAGTCTCGGTAGCCATATTATCTAACCGTGCTCCCCGTAGTCAATAAAATGATGGACGCGGTAAGTATCACTGTCAATGATAACAGTTCGCTCAAGTCGCTTACCTTATATGCCGTAAAATTCAACATACTCCCTTAGTACGCCCATCCGTAACGGGTGAAATGATTGATGTAGAAAACGAGTGTCTTCTCTTCTTCGTCTACAGTGTACTCTACTACCTCACCACCACTGCCGTCTTCTAATATAAAGTAGATCTCTATCATATAAGGATCACCGTCAAAACCAAGAGCATCGTAATCCAACGTGATCTTTACGTCCGTGTTGAATACCATGCTCGGTAAGAACTCTACCTCGGCTGAACAGGGGTTCTGTCCGTCCATGCAGGTAACCTGTACTGATATCTTGGTATTATCGTCAACCGCTCCGGCAGGAATCTCTACCGTGTTACCAAATGTCTTCGTACCACCAACCGTTCCACCGGCTGTTACGGTGATCGTCTTCTCAGCGACATTCGATTTGTTAAGCGCAGTTAACTTCTTCATTGATTTTGGGCTCCACTTTAGAAAGTTCACACCTTCTAATGAGGTTGCCGCTCCTCATACCGAAGCAGATGTCTTAGCTGATTCCGGTGCCGTTGTTGCTGCATAATCGCAAGCAACCGAAAACAACATCGCTACAACTGTTATCGGTAAAAGCAGGTTTC
>SORT01000086.1 GCA_004402895.1 Fidelibacterota bacterium MT.SAG.3
AGCTGATCAAAAATTCAGTTCAATATTTTTGTGATTCCCATGAAACGGATCCATGCATTTTTAAAACCTTTACTTCAGATTGATTTAAATTTTCTAAATATTCTATTTCCTCTTCTTTTACTTCTCCTATACAATATCCATCTTTTGGATTCCAAAGTCCCTTTTTCAACAATGCCTGTTCTACTAACAAGTCATAGTTAAATGTAATAACTGTATCCCCTATATCGATTTTAGATATAGCTTTATCAAGTAATTTTTTGTCAGTCTTAAGGCTACTCGGAAGTAAGAGCTCTACAATTTTTTGATGAATATAATTTATTACACTTTTTAATTTTTCAACGGTAAACCCTTCTATAAATGGTATTGGGCATCCTTTTAGATCTACTCCTATACCTTCAGGTAGATATGGCTTTTCAATATTTAAGTCCAGCATAGTACAAACACTCTCAATATCGGGAAAGAACATATCAGGATATTCTTTTGAAGTTTTTATCTGTGTACCATTTCTCTTTATAATTTCATTGAACGGTTTGATAGAACTTTGAAGTTTATCATTAAACTTCAGAAACATATCTCTATTTCTCGTTTCCTGATTCCGCTTAGACTTTTCTTTCTTAGCTCTATCGTATATCAAGAAAAATAATTCATTCGATAATGGTGCGTTTGATACTGATTTTGAAAATCCAGCACCAATTAAGAAAACTTTACTCAAGTATATTCATTTTCCCTACCTCAACAAAACCATCTTTCTGACCTGCTCGAATGAGCGGGTGGGCGAATTAGCCGTGAGTTTATAGATATAGACTCCGCTGGCGAGGCTTTGACCGTTGTTGTTCCGTCCGAACCAGGTCGCTTTGTGGAAACCCGCTTCCTGCTGATTATCAACTATAGTTGAGAGTTCCTGCCCGAGAAGATTGTATACGGTCAGCCGAACAGCTGCGGCTTCGGGAAGTTCGTATTCTATCTCTGTTTGCGGGTTGAACGGATTAGGATAGTTTTGCAAAAGCGTGAATTCTTTCGGAAGTTGTGTTTCCAAATCTGTTCCGATAATAAAATCCACTTTGAACGAATATGAGAACCAAGGGGCACCTACCGGAACGGTAGTGATGTTACTGTCGTTGTCAACCGCCTCTACATAATAGCTTACCGTTGTCCCTGCTGGTTGACCCGGGATCGCGGATTCGTACTTGAAATCATCGATTTTATTCATCTCTATTGCTGCAAATTCACCATCGTTCAGGGAATAGTAGAGGTTGACCAAGGCAACACTCCCATCATCTGAAATCACTGCCCATACTGCATAGTCTGTCGTGTCTAAAGTATCTTCCAGCACGGGAACATTCAGTATAATGGGATCAATTTCTTCACTTGTGTACATACCGATAACAATATTATCCGCATAGAATCCATCATACTCTGTCCTTAGGTCCGTAACGGTTCGCAGTCTCAGTTTGCTGTTGACCGGGTCAGCGCCAAGGAATTTTGAGGCATTCAGGTTTTGTTTCCGCCAATTACGATTTCCGAATCCGCTGTAAATAGGTAGCCCTACAGGCTGCACACCCCCAAACCCACTTCTTCCTATCGTGTCCACGCCAGCATACGTATCCCTGCCGCCTATCTGATTCCATGAAACTCCGTCATCAGAAGAAAATTCCACCATTGTGCCGTCATAATCCTGTTCGATATCCCACCGACTCTCGAAAGTTACGAATGCAGAATTTGCCAACGAGAGGTCAACTCCTTCGATCAGAGTCATGGCATAATCCGCGTTGCTCGGGGGAGTACCG
>SORT01000087.1 GCA_004402895.1 Fidelibacterota bacterium MT.SAG.3
CCCTGATGGATGTGGTATTTAATTTAGCCCCGAGAATAAATGCCGTTGGAAGGATAGGTGAAGCCAGAGAAGCTGTCGAGTTATTTACTACTAATGATACTGAAAGAGGAAAACAGTTAGCAAATAAATTTGACCGAATGAATCAAGAAAGACGTGCAATCGACAAAAAAACATATATTGAAGCGGAGCAGCAACTTCTTGCAAGATATGATCCGGACCAACCTTGCGGCGCGGTACTGTACGCTGACGGCTGGCATCAGGGAGTGATAGGAATTGTAGCTTCACGCCTTACAGAAAAATATTATAGACCGACCGTGATGATCTCTTTAGATGGGGATATAGGAAAGGGTTCAGGAAGGAGCATACCGGGGTTCAACTTACATGCCGTGCTAAAAGAATGTTCTGATTTACTCATTGGGTTTGGAGGACATGAACAAGCGGGCGGTCTCACAATAAAGCGATCTAATCTTCAAGATTTTGTTGATAAGTTTGACGACGTGGTCTCTTCAAAGTTGACGGCTGATCTTATAACTAAAAAAATAAAGGTCGAAGCGATACTGAATTTTAGTGATATAAACAGGAAACTTTTAAAAATTATCGAACGACTTGAACCTTACGGTCCTGAAAATGCTCGACCGGTGTTTGTATCCAAAGGAGCTCTCCCGGCAGGAAAGGCTACTATAGTAGGAGAAAATCACCTGAAACTGAAATTTAAGCAAAAGAACCGAACGATTGATGCTATTGGGTTTAATATGGCCGAACAGCTTACGAACGTTCTGAATCCACCCGCAGGCGGTATGGATATTGCTTATGAATTGGAGGAAAACAGTTGGAATGGGAATAAGTACGTGCAGATTATTCTCAAGGATTTAAAATAAAAAATACCTAATATTGTCAATCACGATGAAAATGTATAAAACAACTATTGACCCTAAATCAGATGAGTTTAAGAAAAGAAAAACTCATATGGAAAAGTTGCTTGGCGAACTTGAAGCTAAATCTGAAAGCACAAAAAGTCATGACCCTTCCCGTGTGGAACGCCTGCTGAAAAAAGGCAAGTACCCGGTAAGAGAGAAGATATCTAAAGTCCTGGATAAAGACGCTCCAGTCACAGAAATAGGATTATTTGCCGCCGATGGGATGTACAAAGAGATCAAAGGCGGATATAAATCCGGAGGAGTAGTGACTGTTATCGGAGAAATATCAGGCAAAAAATGTGTGGTAGTAGCAAACGATCCACTTGTAAAATCGGGTGCTTGGGTCGAAATAAGTTGTAAGAAAAATCTTCGGGCGCAAGAGATAGCCATGGAAAACCATCTGCCGATTATCTATATGGTAGATTCTGCCGGAGTGAATCTCGAGCATCAGGCTGAAATATTTCCTGATAAAGAACATTTTGGGAGAATATTCAGGAACAACGCCAAACTTGCGGCTATGGGGATTCCGCAGATCTCATGCGTCTTCGGATATTGCGTAGCGGGTGGAGCGTATCTCCCCGCAATGTCCAGCGAGATGGCTATGATAACCGGTAACGCGAGTATGTTCCTTGCAGGACCCTTTCTCGTAAAAGCTGCCTTGGGACAAGAAAATGACGCGGAATCTCTCGGTGGGGCGGAGATGCATAACGCTGTCAGCGGCGTTGCGGATTATCAATTCGACACAGAAGATGAAGCCTTTGAATGGATACGAGAACAGATGGCTCTTTTAGGCTCTAAACAGAAGTT
>SORT01000088.1 GCA_004402895.1 Fidelibacterota bacterium MT.SAG.3
TAGCGGGAATGTCTAGAAATCGAATCTAGCGGATGTGACCCTATTTAAGTCCTTATTTCTCATTAACGTATGAGTTTCAAGACACGAAAAATGTGTCTCACAAACCTTGGTATACAAGACAAAAAACCATTGTCTCAAAAGCTAATTGTCGGAAACTCTCGTATTCATGAGTTTTGCAGTGCGAAGTGGTGTGTCATAACCCACGTTTATGGGACTGAGCTATTTTAGGAGTAACATCTTAAGTGTTTGGGTAAATTTTCCTGCTTTGAGGCGGTAAGTTTAGATACCTGGTATAATGTCGCGCATGTTTGCATTCTTAGCCGGTTACCGCAATCACTTGGTGCCGCAGTACCTTTATCCTCCGACTTTACTCTCAGCTGATGCAATTTCCGCCCGGAGAAAATCCTTAACACCTTCACCGCCTGTTAACCGTAGCCAGACTGGCCCTTCTTCGCGCTCGACCTCAAGTTCAAATTTGAAGAAGCGACAGCAAAGACGTTCAAATGTGATGTATTCTGCTAGGTTTAGAATGTTCACTGTCTCTGAGGAAAATCGGAAAGCGTACCCGTCAGGAAGTTCCTGAACCTCCTGGAGAGTTGACTTCAATTGCTGACGTGCGATTTGATAACGTTCTTTTTGCTCGGGACTAAACACACCCTGTTCGCGCGTGCAAGCGATTGGTGACTCATTTGAGCTTTCTGCTATGCTCATTATGCTACTCCTTTTTAAATTATCATTTGGCGGCTCTTTGATATATTCTCATTTCAATAGTACCATCTTCCTCGTCTGGACGTAATCGGCAGTCTGAATCTATTTTTCTCGATATTTTATTAATGCAAATAATGCGAGTAGTCCAAAAACAAATTCACCCAATATTCCTTGAAAAATCATGCTTGGTGGATTTCCATCAACAACTAGGCTGATAATACGAGCTATACCAAAACCAAGATATAAAATCATAGCTGCAATAGTTGATGTATAGCTTAGATTTTTCTTAAAAGCTCCCAAGAATATTAGAATACCAAAACCTAGTATAGCTCCTCCAGCTCCTCTTGCTTCGCTTAATAATCCTGCATCAGAACTTAATAATAGACCACTGAAATTAAAGAAGCTTATTGGATCAAGTAATCTCCATAAACCAAAAATAATTAGTTGAAGTCCTAAAAGAATTAATATCCCTTTTAATACTTTTGTCTTTTTCATATTATCACTCCACTATAAGATTTCTGATTATGAATGTTGCTAGCGTCAAACCTAAATTTAATCGATATTAAACTCAAGTCATAATTCATTACTAGTTTTGTCCTGTATCTATACAGTGTGACTCCTGGTGTGCCCACACAGTGCTCGCTAAACGATACTAAAATCTCAAAAACGTATAAGTTTTGGTACAAGGAAAAGGTGTCTCATAAACCAACGTTTTTGATACATTTTCAAAAACTTCAAAACAGATCTGACCTGCCCCCCTAAAGTCGTACCAATAGTTATGTTACAAAATAGGTATAATTTGGTAATAAAGGAGGAAGGCAGATGCGACCAAGAAAATACACCACAGAGAAGATAATAGTTAAGTTAAGAGAGGCAGAAGTGCTGATAAGCCAAGGTATGGATGTCGATGAGGTATCGAGGCAGATCGGTGTGAGTAGACAGACGTATTATCGTTGGCGTAAAGAGTTTGGTGGGATGCGTGTAGATCAAGCCA
>SORT01000089.1 GCA_004402895.1 Fidelibacterota bacterium MT.SAG.3
ACCTACAACAATGCTTTACCGACATCACTGATTTTTACAGCAAGATTTGTGCAGCAGGTGCAATGCCCTTGAGTGTAGGTGGCGACCATTCTATCAGCTTCCCGATTTTACGCGCTGTTGCGGCTGAACGACCAGTGGGTATGGTGCATATAGATGCTCATACCGATACGAGTGATCATGAATTTGGGCATAAGTTTACCCACGGCACCCCGTTCCGACGAGCATTGGAAGAAGGCTTCCTTGACCCAAAGAGGACTATTCAAATTGGCATCCGTGGGGCACAAAATTCTGAAGAAAGCTGGCTTGGGTCTGAGGATGCAGGCATACGTGTCATGTACATGGAAGAATTTACATCTTTAGGGGTTGAAGCCACAATTGATGAGGTAAGACGTGTGGTAGGTCAGGGGCCTACTTATATCTCCTTCGATATCGACAGTATTGATCCAGCCTTTGCCCCAGGCACAGGCACGCCAGAAATAGGTGGCATGACTCCCATCCAAGCACAGGCTCTAATACGAGGACTTGCGGGTCTCAACTTGATCGGCGGGGACGTGGTTGAAGTATCACCACCTTTTGATCCCACTGGGAATACGGCCCTTGTTGGTGCTACAATGCTATATGAGATTGCGTGTATTCTGGCAGATGCGGTTGCCCGAGAAAAGAGATCGTAAAAGAATACCAACAAGAGCATTAACACCGACCAAGGAGAAGTATTTAAAATTAATTTGGATCGGTACATTCGTTAGGGTTATTATTAAATTTCAATATTGGGTACACATGATGACCTGCTTCCCGAAAACCGGACCATTTATAATGCGAATTTTGCACTAAAACAACTAGTACGACTTTAGGGGGGAAGGTCAGATATCCTAAAAGTAGGTTGCAATTCCAAACAACAAAGCGGTATCTTCGGCTTCCAAATTGAAAGTATCATGAGTTAGATTATGCTGGAAGTCAAGCTTGAATGCAGTATCCGCATTGGGCCGGAAGTTTAATCCAATTGTAATTCTTTTAGTATCTTCTCCGTTGATGTTACTATTCATGTTCACTCTTTCATACCGAAGCGAAGCCATGAAATATGACTCGGGCATAGTTGAAACAAATTTATCAAAAAAACGATAGTTACCTTCGACGAAGAAGCCGTTTTGATTATCGGCATAGACGCCGCCGAGAGAAGGATCTATATCGATATTTGCATTTGCGTACTCCAAGGTGATTTGCAAATTCTGTCGCCGATAGAAGCCATCCACGACAAATATCGAAACGTTTCTTTTATCGTCAACTTCAACACCTTCAATCTGGTAAACATTGTAAGGACCCAAATGTGTTGAAGCTCCGATTTCGAAAGAAGACGAAGGACTATAGGCTAATCGACCGGTAATAGAAGGATGATTGTTGTTATCTTCAAAATTGCTCTTGCCGCTCGGAATGGATGTGTTACCTCCGGATTCGAGTATAAGGCCGTCATTAATTCCATTTACGGCATAGATTTCGTACGTTACTCTTGAGGTTGCCGAGGTATAGAAGACACCGAGGAATCCCATGCCTACTTCGGAGAAGGTAGTCGGAATAATCCGGGTGCTCACGAGCGGTCTGTCTATCAGCTGATTCGCAGGCGAGTCATGAGCCTGATTAAAACGCCCTAACGGAGAGAGGAGAATTCCTCCTCGAAAAGTAACTGCCTCGTGTAT
>SORT01000090.1 GCA_004402895.1 Fidelibacterota bacterium MT.SAG.3
GTTGGTCCGATAGTAGCTAAGAGCGTAAGGAACTTTTTTCGAGAGGGGAAAAACAAAAATACGATCAAGCGATTATTTCAACTTGGAATCAAGTTTAGTGAGGTACCGGAGAAAACATCGGATGTTTTGAAGGGATTGACTTTTGTAATTACGGGGACATTCGAAAAACGGAGTCGTCAAGAAATGAAGAAGATAATACAATCAGCCGGTGGAAAGGTTTCGTCATCGGTCAGTAAAAAAACCGACTATCTGGTTGCCGGAGAAAACGCAGGCTCGAAGCTTAAAAAGGCAAATGAATTAGGAGTGAATCTGATTTCTGAAAATAAACTAAGTTTGTTGATAAGAGATTCTATCGAGCCGGACGAATGACCTATACGAAATCTAATTATCTTGGAAGATATTTTAGAATGAGTTATCATAACTAAATGACAGCAAGATTTGATAAAGAAGATATAAGTCTTCTGAGGAGCATCGGAGTCGGGAAAAAGGTGCTTGTAATCGATGATGATAAATATGCCCGTTCCATATCAAAAAAGATCTTGAAGGAGTTCGGTTACGAAATTCAGGTTATTGTGGATGGAATTAAAGGGTTGAAAATGATGATAGAATTCCATCCTGATGTTGTGTTGCTTGATTTGATGATGCCGAAAATCAATGGTATCGAGGTTCTTCAAAAGAAGAGAGATAGCGGAGTTAGATGATATACAAGTCATTATGGTTTCAGCACATTCTGAAATTAAGCAAGTTCAAGCGGCGCTTGCATTAGGGGCGGTAGATTACATAATAAAACCAGCAACCCCAGACAGCTGGTAAATAGAATTGTGAGAGCTCTTCACAGTGAAGAAGTGTCGAATGCCGCAGAGGGTGGCTTTAAAAAGCCGCTTGAAGGACATACTTATTTATTGCTGTTATCTGCTAATGCCAATTTTCATGAAGAGATCCGTTCAGGGCTGCCTGAGATTTATAAAATCAATGTTGTTGATTCTATTGACGATTTGCAAGAATACTTTGTATCATCTTTTTCCGAATTTATACTTGCGGAGCATGAACGCCTTAATTTACTTAATGCGGGAAAGCTGTGCAGTACGCTGAACAGCATTGATAAAAATAGATTTTTAAAACCATATATATATTATAGCGGAGAATTAGAACAGAGCGAAATTGATAAATATCGGAATCAGGGAATAATAGACTGTATTAAAAAACCTGAAAATCCTGAAGATCTTTTAAATTTATTCAACGAAACCTTTGAAGTGAATCTGATAGAAGTTATCTCGGCAGAGAATGGCATCACAATTCTCAAAAGAAAGCCGGTAGACACAGTAGCTGCCGGAAAGGAAGTGACTCGTTTGGTGGAGGAGATGAGTAAGAACGGAGTAAAGAAATTTATAATTGATCTGTCGTTATTGGAGACAATTGAATTGGAGGAGATTCAACATCTGTCGCGATTCACAAATTATCAAACGAGAATGGGGATAAATGTAAACTTTGTTTTGAAGTCAGAGAAAGTTTATAAATCATTTATCGATTTCAAAGAAACCGTCAATGTATCAACTTCAGACTCAATCGAAGAAGCGATGAAACAGCTCGCTCAGACTTAATT
>SORT01000091.1 GCA_004402895.1 Fidelibacterota bacterium MT.SAG.3
TCTCCATACGCCTCAAGAACTCTGATCGTTTCTTCCCTAACTGTTTCCGGGTCTGAAAGCAACACCACAGGATCTAAATTCCCTTGAAGGGCTACTCTGTTATCTACTATGTTTTTCGATTTAGAGAGGCTTGTTCCCCAATCAATTCCAAGACAATCAGCGCCGATGTCGGCTAAGACGTCAAGGCTGTGAGCCGCGCCCTTGGCGAAAACGATTACCGGAACACTGCCATCCAAATTCTTGATTACCTCTTTCATCGAGGCGAGTGATATATCACTGAATTGCTGCGGGTTCAGAAGTCCCGCCCAAGAATCAAACAGCTGAACCAGATCGGCTCCCGCATCTATTTGTAAATTAAGACTTCGGGTTACCGCCTCTGTCAACAGTTCCAATAACTCTTTGAACAGATCGGGCTCCTTGTATATAAACGTTTTGGCGTTAACGAAACTTTTTGAACTCTCTCCCTCTATCATATAAACAGCAAGGGTCCACGGAGATCCGGTAAAACCGATCAGCGGTTTTGAGTCATCCAACTTAGCTTTCACACTACTGATAGATTCCGCGACAAATGAAAGTTTCTCTTCAAAATCAGAGTTAATCCGTAGTCGTTCAATATTCGGTTCAGAACGCAAGGGCTTTTCGAACACAGGACCTTTTCCCGGAATATAGTCTAAAGACATCCCCAACGCTTCGGGAATCAACAGGATATCCGAATAGATGATTGCGGCATCGACCCCAAGTAACTCAACCGGTTGAAGAGTCAGTTCAGCTGCTATTTCGGGAGAATGAAATGCCTCAAGCAGAGTTACTTTCCCTCTTAGTTCACGGTATTGAGGAAGATATCTCCCCGCCTGCCTCATTATCCAGATAGGTGTTCTGGGAATGGGCTTACCTTTTATAGCATCAATGATCAGTGAATTTTGCATAGTTCCGGCTGTTTATTCATTCAGCGTATCAGATAATTTCAGTCTCTTTTGATTATTTTCAACGACTCCGGAAGACTTAACCCAACTTTTCATAGCTTCGATTAGTCCGAACACAGTATGTTCTTCCGGAACAATTTCTATGTTGAAACCTAATCCATTTATATATTTTGACGTAGTAGAGCCTATCACTGCAATCGCCACCGATTTGTTTATTGTGCTTTCAGTGACTTCAAGCGGAAGATGATTTAAGAAAACTTTAAAGGTCGATGGGCTAAAAAACGTGGCAATCTGTATAACGCCATCTTCTAAAAACGAAATCAGTTTATTTGAATCGACATCATCGTTCGGGATTGTGCGGTAAACGGGAACCGAAATCACTATTGCTCCGATATTGATAAGTCCGTCAATCAAATGCTCTCTACCATACTCTGCTCCGGGAAAAAGTATTCTCTTTTCATATATATTTTCTTTCCCAAATGATTTTAAAAGATTGTCACCATCATACTTTATTGGTTGAAGAGATACTTTTAACCCAATATCTTCGAGTCTTTTTCTCGTCATTGAACCCACAGCAGCAATCTTTTTGGCGGACATTTGATTGATATCAGTTCCTGCATGTTT
>SORT01000092.1 GCA_004402895.1 Fidelibacterota bacterium MT.SAG.3
AGGTATCTGGAATCAGGTTATGACGGTCTTGCTCCAAGGTATAGCCCACCTAATCAGTTCTGGAATGAGATACCGCCATGGGAAAGAGATAAGGTTGTAGAAGTCGCATTGGATAAGCCTGAACTCTCTCCGAGGGAACTCGCCTGGCACATCACCGACACCAGAGATTATTATATCTCTGAGTCGAGTGTTTACAGGATACTCAAGGCTCATAATCTGATTACGAGCCCTGTTTACACGGTACTGAGCGCTGCTGATAAGTTCTCTCAACCGACAAGAAGGGTAAATGAACTCTGGCAAACTGATTTTACCTACCTTAAAGTGATACAGTGGGGCTGGTATTATCTCTCTACTGTGATGGATGATTACTCTCGATACATTATCTCGTGGGACCTGTTCAAATCGATGAGAACCGATGATGTGAAAGTAACTGTTAACAGAACGGTGGATATAACCGGTGTAAGAGATCTGAACATAAGTCAAAGACCCAGACTGCTCTCAGATAATGGTTCCTGCTACGTCTCAGGTGAATTTAGGAAATACCTCAATACACAGGGCATAAAACATATCAGGGGCGCCCCGTATCATCCGATGACGCAGGGAAAGATAGAGCGCTACCACCGGTCGATGAAGAACATCATAAAGTTGACCAATTACTACTCACCGGAAGAACTGAATAAAGAAATATCAAAGTTCGTGGAGTATTATAACCAGAGCAGGTACCACGAAGGCATAAACAATCTGACACCAGCTGATGTTTACGGTGGTAACGGTGAAGAGATATTAGCCACACGAAAGAAAACAAAAGTAAGAACGATGAAAAATAGAAGATCAATCAACAAAAAACGGTTGGAATTACAGGAAAGTGTATCTTAATTTAAGGCATCGGTCAGTCCGATACGTTTTGACGACATACACAGGCAAATTGTAGATATAGTTAACACTAAAGCGATTAATGTCTTTGACATTTTGTTCTCCTTATTGAATTATATCTTCGTAAAAAATATTGAAACTATATCGCTAAGAAAGTTATGAATATTATTCGGCTATAGCAACATATAATAAATATTAGGGTGGCGAAAATGAGCCAACCTAAACGTCACAAAACAACATCAAACAATACAATTCATCCTTCAAATTGTTTCTTGGCTTGATTGGCAAGCAATTTGTGAGTAAATTTCACGAACTAATCATTCAAGGAGCCTACTATGTTAGTACGTGACCTCATGACTCAACACCCCGACGGAGCTTGGGAGGCAAAACAAATCATTACCATTAACCATCCGAGCGGAGAGAAGATTACTCTGCGTCCAGGACTTAAAATGAATCCAGGATTTATGGCAATGGGAATTGATATAATTGAACTTCTTGATATTGAACTCGATGAAAAGGATTCTCAAATTCAAGAGTGATTTTATTACATTTTTAAAAAAATAGTTACACTACTGAATTCCGATTTGGTGTGACGAAAATG
>SORT01000093.1 GCA_004402895.1 Fidelibacterota bacterium MT.SAG.3
ATTCGAGAGAGGAGGAGAAATGCGATAATACGTTACCCCCGATATTCGAGATGCAGGCTCATTCCGCTCCGTTAGGAATGCGCTTTTACAGCGGAGCAGAGTTTCCCGCAAAGTATAGAGGAGATTTGTTCATAGCGTTTCATGGTTCGTGGAACAGATCAAAAAAAACGGGTTACAAAATTGTAAGAGTGCTGATAGAGAATGGGTTCCCCGTTGGTATAGAGGACTTCGTCTCCGGATGGCTCACCCCCTATGGAAGCGTTTTGGGCAGACCTGTTGACATAGAGTTTTCTGTCGATGGAGCTATGTTCATTTCAGACGATCAGGAGGGATTTATTTATAGAGTTGCATATGAAAGTGATTAACCAATCGGAAGGGAGGTAAAAATTTAATGGCGGCTAAAATTGTGGAACGTGAAGTAATCGTGGTTGATGCTGTTAGGGAAACAGAGGACAGCACTACTCTATATCTTAGCGAAGGTGATAACCAGCCGGAATATAAAGCGGGTCAATTTCTAACCGTAGATCCACATCAATTTCCTGCGCTCGAACGTTGGTGTCTTTATCTCGAAAAAGAAAAAGGCAGGAAAGAACCTGTTCGAGCATATTCCCTGGCAAGCGCTCCACATGAAGAGTATGTCTCATTTACAGTGAAGGAGGATCCTTACTTTCCGGATGAAGATCCATATCCTCCACTTCTTTCGCCAATATTGACCTTCCGGACTCCTGTCGGAACGAAATTGACTATTAAAGGTTATACAGGTTCCTATACCATGAATGATGAATTAGAAAGTAAAGCAGAAACTATATTGCATGGCTGCGCAGGGAGTGGTATAGTGCCTAATTTTGCGATCATCAAAGATGAACTGCACAACGGTTCAACAAAAAAGCATATACTGATTTTCACAAATAAGACTTGGAACGATATTATATACCGGGACGCATTACGCGCTCTCGAGAGTAAATATCCAGATAAATTAACCATTATTCATATGATCACCCGTGAGAAAAAACCTGAATTAGAAAGTATGGGAGCCAGATGGGGCAGACCGACCATCGAACTGCTTCGAGACGTGGTAAAAGATCCCTCTACCACAGCTGCGTTTATTTGCGGACCGGGAATAAGTTCATATGAGAAGAAGGAGGCTAAGAAAAAGGGGCTTGAGCTAGTTCCGAAATTCCTCGAAACAATGCTTCAATTCGTCGAAGAAATCGGGATACCGAAAGAGATGATAAAGAAAGAGACTTGGTAATCAGACTCTGCTCCTCGCCAGCCCGACTTATGTCCGGCGGGTAATAGACAACACCGTGCGCGTTCTCGTGCGGGGCTCGCAGAGTACTTCAGTTTCCGGAGCACAGCTTGACAAGCCAACGATGTAAACCGATCATATCTTTGAAAGAAGAAAGACAGAGCTCTTTCAGATCAGGTAATCTGTTATTGTTCGGATATGATTTAGAAC
>SORT01000094.1 GCA_004402895.1 Fidelibacterota bacterium MT.SAG.3
AGTAATACCAGAGCGAAAAAGTCTAATAAGCCATCACAGAAGAGAAAGATTACTCCAAAACCTTCGCCGTCAAAGCTTTCGTATAAAGTAAGATATGATTCCGCCCTTACGAATTACCGCCTCAAAAAGTTCGATTCGGCAATAAGGAAATTCAATTCCCTGTTGGACGAAGATAGGAATAACAGCCTTTCCGACAATGCTCAATATTGGATAGGTGAGTGTTATTACCATTTGAATTTTTACAGCAAAGCCGCCTCGTCTTTTGAAAAAGTTTTGGCTTTTGATAATTCAAACAAAAAAGACTCTGCGATCCTTATGAAGGGCAAAGCCCTAAAACATTTAGGCTTGAAAAAAGACGCTATAGAGCAATTTAAAACATTGATTGCTCAATACCCGCGAAGCGCATATACGAAGCGGGCAAGAGAACTGATTTCAACCATGGAAAAAGGTTAACGATCTCGTTAGCTTAATGGAATTGTTTATGAAAAGATTACTATTTATAGCTGTTATCGCGATGATCATAGTAGCGCCATCTACCGCTTTGGGTCAAACCAGGGTCGGCTTTTCAACATTTGGGGAAATGATAAACATCCCGACATCGAGCCATCTCATAGGTCCAGATTTTTTAAAATTCGGTTTTGGTGTAGAATTGAACAATTTTTCTCCTTTTCAATCGTCGCAAGGAATATATTTTGATTTTGAACCCTCTTCAAAGTATAGGTTTGGACTTACCGCTCTGAAAAAATTTACGCCTGAGGCAGATACAACAGCCGGCGCAGCAGCAGTTGTGGAAGCTCCTCCGGAATTCGGAATATCCTTACAGAGGAATATCTTTACTTACGAAAATATGTCTGTCTCAGCCGGTGTAACCAATATAATATTTACAGAATCTACAGACTCATCGTTTAATCAAATATTAACATCGAAGCTTGGTGATTTTTCGTTCTATGCAATGGTTAGCCGAGAACAGGAATTCGAGTTGTATAGACTAAGATGGCATATTGGAATTGGAACGGATAAGTTTGCAGCAGACGTTGCCAATTCTAAATCCACGGCAATAGGCATTTTTGTCGGTTTTGATCTCAAGACTGCTTTTCTTCCTCAGATCGGCGGACTCAGAATTCTTGGCGAATATGACGGGAAGGGTATGAACATTGGCACGAAACTTCCGTTAACTCGCGACTATACCGTAAATCTCGGAATTATGCAGATTGAGAAAATTATTAATTTTGGAAAAACAACCGAGGCGGAATTTCCGGGAATCGCAATGGGGCTATCAATAAACTTTCCGAGAAAGATACCCGAAGAGATCCTTGAGAGACCCATAGGCTTACCGGCAGCTGGCAGAGTAGACTTGCCACCCGGTATCGAAGGAGTACCGGGGCTGTTGGTTCCTTCCGGCTACATGTCTCCGGAA
>SORT01000095.1 GCA_004402895.1 Fidelibacterota bacterium MT.SAG.3
CCTCTTTATATCAGAAAATTTATTCTATTTTGAAGGGAACGCCGCTTTCGGCAGACTGATAAGCGTTCAGAAGTACTTCAATATCTTTCTGAGCCTCTCTGAATGTGCTGACCACCTCATCGCCGTTTCGCACAGCGTCATAAAAATTTTCGAATTGCGCCTTGAATCCTCCATCGTCATTCATCGATTCTCGAAACGATTTGCCCTCGGGATTCATAACTTTTATGTCATCATAGTCAATTACAATAGTTCCGCTCTTTCCGAAAATGAGCAGTCTGTTCTCTGAATAACCTTCAACGCTCGCAGACATGTTGAACGACCCGGTCATACCGCTGGTTGTTTTAAAATTCATCCTGATGGAATCTGTGCGACCGATCTCCGGATTCACATTCCAAGTCATTGCGGAACCTGCGGCGATATCGCCGAAAAGCATTCTGATTGCCGCAATATTATGCACACCGGCGTCGGTGATAATTCCACCCTCGTATTTATGATCTTTCCTCCATTGTGTTCGTGCGTACTCATTATGAGCATCAATCTTATAATAAAAATCCCATGAGAAAGAATTCACCTCGCCTATAGCGTCTGAATTTATCAGCTCTTTCACTCTTGGAAAGACCTTTCGATACCTGATATTTTCAGCAATCATTGCCACTTGTCGAGAATGTTCAGCTAATTCGACAAGTTCGAGAGCATCAGTGAGGGTTCCCGCGATAGGCTTTTCAGCGATTACATGCTTCCCCGCCTTCAGTGCATCGGTAATCACCAAACGATTCAGATGTATCGGAAGAACTATATCCACAGCTTCTACATCTTCCCTTGCGAGTAGCTCCTTATAATCTAAAGTGTATGGAACACCACCGACAATTTTAGAGAATTCCTTCGCTTTCTGTTCCGTATGGTTACAGACAGCGGTTATCGCGAACCTCTCTTTCAGTTTTTTTAAGGCAGGATAATGAAGTTTTTTGGCCGCTATCCCGCAGCCGATTATGCCTAATTTTATCGGGTCAGTACGTTCGCTATTAGAAAATAATTTCATATCAGTTTACAATTACTGCTTTATTGCCAACATAATCAATCGAAAGAACTGAATATATAAAAGCCCTTTTATTTACCCAAATAGCATTTTAAATGACACTTCTACTCATCCAGCATATTATAAGTTGATTCCATAATTCTATCTCCATAGATTGAACCGCTTTGAATTCTACTGAAATTAAGATCGCTATACGCATGACGAATCATCGGGAGATGTTTGACAGGATAGTCAAACGGGTGCGCGCCGAGTTGGATTCACCCGATAGTGTAGAGTTCATCTTCTGTTCTTCCAATGAGGAGTTCGCATCCGCGGGGAGTGACGTTGAGATTGTCTCATGCTACAAATTCACGCCGGAGTCGGTTGCGG
>SORT01000096.1 GCA_004402895.1 Fidelibacterota bacterium MT.SAG.3
GCAGGTCTTGCATACTCGTTTTAAATAAATTTATAGGAGTAAAAAATGAAAATTCTAAAATATAGTTTGTTGTTTATAATAGCGATAGCCCTGTCGGGATGCGGTGAAACAGTAACCGAGACGATATTTGATACGGATCCACCGCCCGCAGGAACAATAGATGTATTGACATTCGATGCTACAGTTATCGGAGAGGCCACAAGGACGGCGAATGTATACCTTCCACCCGATTACGATGCCACAAGAACGACAGGTTATCCTGTAGTCTATCAGTTGCACGGAGTTGGCGGCGACGAAGACTCATGGCCCACCGGTTTTGACCTGGCACAGCTTCTTGACAGGATGATCAAAGCGGGAGTCCTCGAGCCTACAATCGTAGTCATGCCAAGCGCCTCAAATGCTCTTGGAGGTAGTTTTTATACCAATTCATTCGATCACGATCTTACGAGAAATCCTATGTTCAATCCTGCATTAGGATTTGGAGCCTATGAGGCATTGATAATTTCTGTTCTAATTCCTACAGCTGAGGCAACATATAATATAGACGGATCAAAACGTGGCATAATGGGACATTCTATGGGAGGATACGGTGCCATGAAATTGGCTCTTTTATATCCAACTATGTTCAAATCAGTGGCGTCTCATTCAGGACCAGTTGCATTAGCTCAACTATTTGAAGCTGACGACAGCAATCTGCTGGAACGGATATCTGCTGAGAAATTAGCGGCTAATCCTCTTTCGCCAGTGCTTGACCTAGCTGCGGCGGCAGCTGACAGAGCTGCCAATCCGCTTACGTTGACCATGTTTGGATTGGCGAGCTCATTCTCACCTCATTATGGAGCGCTTTCAACATTTGATAATTTTTGGCTTTTGGCCGGTGTAGATACTGACCCGACGGATAATTTTCAATATCCAATAGTGTTTCTTGATTCTGCCGTTATAGCTGACCCGACAGACGATATCTGGCTTGGCGTTGATCTTCCATTGGTGTTTGATGCGAATGGTGTTGCTACAATAAAGCCTGATATATTCGGTTTATGGCAGTTGCAGGATACCTATACGATGTTGGCAACGGGCGGTTCGCTATTATATCCGGGATTCGGCTCTACGCAGATAACAGATTTTGGGAATATGAATATATATTTCGATACTGGCATGAATGACGACTTTAACCCTTCAGATGACGTCGTAGGATTCGGAATAATTGCTCAGCACGATAAATTTGTTGAGTTGTTAGATGTCATGAGTATCACTTACACATCAGCAACTTACACTGGCGCTCACTCTGACGGAGTTTATACACGCATAGACGAGGCGTTTGCAGCATTTAACAGCGCTATCGGCAATTAAAATATAGCAGTAGTAATATAAACCCAAA
>SORT01000097.1 GCA_004402895.1 Fidelibacterota bacterium MT.SAG.3
TCCTGTAGGTGTGGGTGGATCTTCCCCTGATTCAGGCAGCGTAATGTGGGATAAGATAACCAATGATGCCGTGGCGCAGATACGATCCATTGCAGAAAAGCGTAATAGAAATGCTGATTGGGCGGAGAAATCTGTTTCTGAAAGCGCATCTATAACGGAGATAGAAGCGTTGGAATTTCGTGTGATAGATTATATCTCCCCAAATATCAAAAGCCTGTTAGAAGCAATTGACGGAGATACTGTACTGCTTGAGTCAAAGCAGGTAGTATTGAACACAAAAGCCGCGAAAATAATTCGTAAGGAGGCGGGACTCAGATACAGGTTTCTGTTAAAACTTTCAGATCCTAACATCGCCTATCTCTTCATGATGCTCGGTTTCTACGGACTGTTCTTTGAATTTTCAAATCCGGGCGCGCTTGTTCCGGGGATACTCGGCGGTATTTTTATTATATTGGCTTTATTCAGTTTTCAAACGCTGCCGATAAATTGGGCGGGGGTTGCTCTTATCCTCTTTGCTATTGTATTATTCATCTTGGAGATTAAAGTTATTAGTTATGGAGGTTTAACCTTAGGTGGAGTCGTTTCTATGGTACTTGGATCAATTATGTTGATAGATTCTCCATTGCCGGCAATGAGAGTGAGTTTATCCATGATCATTCCTGTTGTATTCTTTACTGCGGCATTCTTTCTTTTTACTATGTATCTTTATTACAAGGCACAAAAGAGGAAAATTACCACAGGAAAAGAGGCGCTGATAGGCGAGACAGGCGTCGCCCGTTCTGATGTGAAGGAGTCAGGAGAAGTAAATGTTCATGGTGAAATATGGAACGCTTATAGCGATGAACAGATCTCGTCCGGAGAAAGCGTAGAAATAATTTCCGTTTACAGATTGAAAGTGAAAATTAAAAAGAAATCAACTAATTAAGAGGTAGATAATGGCACAAATTGTACTGATAGTAATAGTGGTGATATTTTTTCTGACCAGCGCTCTCAAAGTGGTCAGAGAATACGATAGGGGAGTTATATTCCGGCTCGGACGATTGATCGGCGCGAAGGGACCGGGACTGATAATACTCATACCTATTGTTGATAAGATGGTCAAGGTCAGTCTTAGAGTCGTCACTCTTGACATACCCTCTCAGGATATTATTACAAAGGATAACGTTTCAGTGAAGGTAAACGCGGTATTATATTTCAGAGTAGTTGATCCTCAGAAAGCTATCGTTGAAGTCGAGGATTATCTCTTCGCCACCGGACAGTTGGCGCAAACGACTCTTAGAAGCATTCTCGGTCAGGTTGAACTCGATGAATTACTTGCCAACAGGGATGAGATTAATGATAAAATGCAAAAAATCGTTGACGAACAAACGGA
>SORT01000098.1 GCA_004402895.1 Fidelibacterota bacterium MT.SAG.3
TAAACCTCATTACCTTTGAATATAATATACCGAAAGAAAATCTAAGTCAAGATTATTATTTTTTATCGCAGCCCTTATTGAAGGTGTCACCATCAGAACTTCTTTTGCCAATGCCCTTTTCCCGTCCAAAGTTTTTACAAGTTTTTGTGAGATGACTACCGTAAGAACTTCCGCTAATCTTTCTCTGACCCTTCCTTGCACTTCTGCCGGTACCTCGCCGATGATTCGGTCTATGCTTTCCACAGCGGAAGAGGTGTGTAAGGTCGAAAAGACTTTATGCCCGGAGTCGGTAATCTCAAGACCTGTTATGATTGTTTCAGGGTCTCTCATCTCTCCGATAACAATTATATCGGGATCTTGCCTCAACGCTTGAATTGCTCCTTCTTTGAATGACATTACATCTGCCCCGATTTCCCTATGCCTGACTATACATCGTATCGAAGGATGAACTTGCTCTATCGGACTGCCGAGTATTACCATATGAGCATCAACGCTGCGATTGTTTGCGTCGATTATGGAATCAAGAGTAGAGCTTTTACCCGAGCCGGTTATGCCCGTAACGAGGACCAAACCTTGTTTTACATACTTGAGGCTTAAGGCTTTGGCAATTTCAGGATGAAAATTAAATCCCGCAAATGGACGGATCTCGGAACCGATTAGTCTCATGTTCAATGCGATATGCCCAAGATCGAAATACATATCACCTCTTAAACGATGTTCATTTTCTCCGCTGCCGACAACATAAGAAAAATCAACATTCCTCTCCTTCCAGAGATATTCCTGCTGTTTCTCCATAATTATACTCAGTAGCATGAAATCCGTTTCTGCTTCAGAATATTCGCCCGCTTCAGGATCGGGATTTTTTGCTCCTTGTACCCTATACCAAACCTTGCCTCGGCAGCCTGAAGAACCCATATCAATATCAGACGCATCAATTTCCGGCATTCTTAAAATTAGGCTATCAATGACATTTTTTATTGCCAATTTATTCTCTACTTCTAATTCTGTGACCACTTTGCCTATATGAACCATCCTCTCAAGACCATAAAGTGTATCAGGAACTTGAGAAATTAGAGGTTTTAAGATTTCCCTGGCTGCTTCTACTTGAGATAAATCCATATGACTCCCAATAAATTGATATTTAAAGTTAGTGAATCAGCTGTCTCTATAACAATATCGTAATATGATTTTGCTGTTTACCCACGTTTCCGAATAATATATGGAATTCTCTGTAAAATACAAACTGTATGTTGATGTAAATCACATGCTTTTAATAACTTACACAATTATTATTTCACTAAAATATTTAATCTTGACTTAGATTTTCTTTCGGTATATTATATTCAAAGGTAATGAGGTTTA
>SORT01000099.1 GCA_004402895.1 Fidelibacterota bacterium MT.SAG.3
CCACGTATAGTCAAATTACCGAAAAAGAACTTGCAGATGCGGGAGTTAAAATTGTTATCTACGCGAACCATCTGCTGAGGAGCGCATATCCTACGATGTTAAATACCGCGGAATCAATTCTAACAAATGAGAGAGCGTTAGAGGCAGATGAACAGTGTATGCCCATTAAAGAAATTATTAACCTTATTCCCATTGTAGCGTAGTTTTAGAAAACAGATTTAGTATAATTAATAATTGATATATATGTGATGCAATATGCGAATATACTGGATAAATCACAAAATATCGCAGCAAAATATTGACATACACAGTGTACTCTTTACGCCAAATTTCAAGGATATTTGATGTTATTGTCTCCTTTAGATTTTTATAATATTATTGTCGAAAATGATATTGATTTTGTGACTGGTGTCCCGGATTCGTTACTGAAAGAACTTTGCGCGTGTATAGATGATAAATTTCCTAAAGATCGACATATAATCGCCGCAAATGAAGGGAACGCCATTGCCATTGCAGTCGGATATCATTTAGCAACCGGGAAGATTCCACTTGTCTATATGCAAAATTCAGGTTTTGGGAATGCAATAAATCCGTTACTTTCGTTGTGTGATCCTGAAATATACTCGATTCCGATGATTGTTATAATAGGCTGGCGGGGCGAACCTGGTACTCCTGACGCGATTCAGCATGTTAAAGACGGCAGAATCCAATTAGATCTTCTTAAAGTATTGGAACTTCCATATGAAATCATATCTAAGAATGACGAAAATATAAAGGAAATAATGCATCATGCCGTAACGAGAGCATCAAAGGAAAGCAGGCCTATAATCCTGTTAATCAGGAAAGGTGTGTTTTCACAGTATGATAACAAATTGCCAAAAAAAGAAACTCAGTTGATGAAGCGTGAAGAGGCTCTTATAATAATTTTAGAAAGTTTAAATGAGAAAAGTATAATAGTGGCTACAACGGGGAAAACATCAAGGGAGATCTACGAAATACGCAACATGCTTAATCAGCCTCATCAGAGCAGCTTTTTAACGGTAGGCTCGATGGGACATTGTTCATCGATTGCGTTGGGTATCTCTCTTGCCCAACCGGACAAAGAAATATTTTGTGTGGATGGGGATGGCGCTCTAATTATGCACATGGGAAGCATGGCTACGATAGGCATGACCAAACCGAAAAATTTTAAACACATTCTCATAAACAACAAGGTTCACGAATCAGTAGGAGGTCAAAATACTGCGGCAGCATCTATCGATTTGCCAAACCTTGCGAGATCAAACGGTTATAATACAATTTTAACTCCCGCATCTGCAAGTTCTTTTTCGGTAATTTGACTATACGTGG
>SORT01000100.1 GCA_004402895.1 Fidelibacterota bacterium MT.SAG.3
CCTACAAACCACCGCGCGAGTTTAACTGGGGAGTTGGTGTTATACTGTTGGTTTTGACACTATTATTAAGCTTCACGGGATATCTTCTTCCATGGGATCAGCTCGCCATATGGGCGGTAACGGTAGGTACCAACATGGCTCGGGCAACACCTTTCCTTGGACATGAAGGTCCCGGGGCGTCACTCCTTCAAATAGGCGGTATCTCGCTTGTTCATGCGGGAAATGACGTAAGGTTTGCTTTACTCGGTGGACGTTTTGTCGGTGAGGCGACACTTTTACGATTTTATGTGCTTCATTGTGTTGCGTTACCATTTGTTGTCATCATTTTAATGGCACTTCATTTTTTCAGAATCCGCAAAGATGGAAACATCTCCGGACCTGTGTAACAGGAGAGCATTTTAGATATGAAAGATATAATCAATGTGATCTCAGACCCGCCGATCCTTTTTACACTGTTGGTGATAATATTATTCACGAGCTTTAAGTATTCTGAAATTTTCTGGTCGGGAAAGGCAATGATAGTAGTGGGTGTTTCGTCGGTACTCTTCTTTATTGTAAGCTTGTTCGATGAAAACTTTCTACTCATTGTGACGAAGCCTGATAACGTTCCAATAGTTGGATTGATATTTCTCATTTTCTTTTTCACGTGGTTGGCTATGTGGCAGGCGGTTAACAACGATAAGCGTATAGCGGCGGGTAAGCCGGTAATGGAAGCGGAAATAGAGCCGAATAGAGTGATAGTCTGGCCTGATCTGGTTTATATAGAACTTATTGCGCTCACGCTCACGCTCGTTTTGCTTATAGGATGGTCTGTGCTTTTAGAGGCTCCTCTTGAGCAGCCTGCAAATCCCGCAAACTCTCCGAATCCTTCAAAAGCTCCATGGTATTTTCTCGGATTGCAAGAATTGCTGGTCTACTTCGATCCCTGGATAGCAGGAGTACTACTTCCGGGGCTTTGTGTCGTAGGATTGATGGCTATTCCGTTTATAGATAAAAATCCGAAAGGAAACGGCTATTATTCATTCGCAGAGAGAAAGATGGCAATCTCCATCTTTATATTCGGTTGGTTACTCTTATGGATACTTCTGATAGTGATAGGGACTTTCCTTCGAGGGCCCAATTGGAATTTCTTCGGGCCCTATGAATATTGGGACGTTCATAAGCTGGAGCCGTTAGTGAATATTAACTTATCTGAAATTATTTATATCAAATGGTTTGGCGTAGGATTGCCTAATAATTGGTTTTTAAGAGAGATATTCGGTATAGGGATCCTTTTGGCATATTTTATGATAACGCCCTTGATTTTGACCAAAAAATAT
>SORT01000101.1 GCA_004402895.1 Fidelibacterota bacterium MT.SAG.3
GGCTTAACCAATCTCGTTTATCTACGGAACTCCACAGTTCAAGCGCTTGGATATGACGACTATTTTCAATATCAGGTCAGCGACTATGATATGACGGTTGAAGAGATGACCGATCTTATGAATAAATTCAACAGAGAACTTAGACCATTGTATCGGGAGCTTCACACATATTGGAGATACGAATTAGCCCAAAAATACGGTCAGCCGGTACCGGAGATGATTCCAGCTCAGTGGCTTCCCAACAGATGGGGACAGGATTGGACCGCTCTCGTAACCGTCGAGGGTTTAGACCTTACTTCGGCGCTTGCCGATAAAGACGCGGAGTGGGTGGTTAAACAGGCTGAAGAATTTTTCGTTAGTCTCGGATACGATACTTTGCCGGCAAGTTTTTATGACAAATCGTCTCTTTATCCTCTTCCGGAGGATGCGACATACAAGAAAAATAATCATGCTTCCGCCTGGCACTTAGACCTCCAAAACGATATCAGGTCGCTTATGAGTGTTGAGCCAAATCCGTCATGGTATGAAACCACCCATCACGAACTTGGACATATTTATTACTACATGGCATACACCAATGAAAACGTTCCACCGCTTCTGAGGGGCGGAGCAAACAGGGGATACCATGAAGCGATCGGCAGCCTTATAGGCTTAGCATCGATGCAAAAACCGTTTGTAGAAGCAATTGGGCTCCTTCCAGAGGGCGGCAAAATAAACGAAATTGAAGCGCTGATGTATGAGGCTCTCAATTATGTAGTATTTATTCCCTGGTCTTGTGGCGTAATGACCATGTTTGAGAGAGGGCTATATAATGGGGAAATCACGCCGGATAACTACAATGCCAAATGGTGGGAGATCAAACTCAAGTATCAAGGAATCGTACCGCCAAGCGAAAGGGGAGAAGAGTTTAACGATGCCGCGTCTAAAACCCATATAAACAATGATGCCGCTCAATACTATGATTACGCCATTTCGAATATGCTTCTCTTTCAGCTGCATAATCACATTGCGAAAAATATATTGAACCAAGATCCCCACGCAACCAACTATTTCGGAAGCAAAGAGGTGGGTAGTTTTCTTTGGTCTATACTCGAAAAAGGCGCAAGCGGCGACTGGCGTGAACTTCTCCGGGAAAAAACCGGCAGCGACCTTTCGGCAAACGCCATGCTTGAATATTTTCAACCATTAATGGCTTGGCTGCAAGAGAAAAATACGGGGAGGGTTCATACGCTTGAAGATATATAATCAGATAGATCGATTATTTGAAGATTTCTGAATTATATCTAAATAGCGATAAGC
>SORT01000102.1 GCA_004402895.1 Fidelibacterota bacterium MT.SAG.3
ATGGAGTTTCGATTTGAAATCCGCTTCATTCAGCAGGTCTATCGCCCGAATGCCGACGCGGGAGATCTTATCAGTGTAAGCAGGACCGATTCCTCTAAGTGTGGTCCCGATTTTATTACCGCCGGTTTCAGAAGCTTTATCAGATAAGATGTGCAATGGAGTAACCAGATGAGCGTTGTTGCTCAGGAACAGACGTCCTTCAATATCAATCCCTTCGGAATTGAGAAATTCGATCTCGCCTAAAAACGCATCAGGATCAACGACCACGCCGTTCCCTATGTAACAGGTAGTAGCACTTCTGAGAATACCGGATGGAATAAGGTGCAGAACATATTGCTTTTTGTCGATGAGAATAGTATGACCGGCATTAGCTCCTCCCTGATAACGGGCTACGCCGTCGGCATCGGCTGAAAGAATATCGACAATTTTTCCCTTTCCTTCATCGCCCCATTGTCCGCCGACTACTATCGTTACCGACATAGCAGGAACACTGATATAATATTAATTAAATTCTTTCCGTAGGATGTAATAGGAACTAAAAGGTTATTTAAAGCTGGCGACAGCATCATCTAATTCGTCAAAGGAATTAAAAACAGAAGATAATTTGGTGATAGTCAGAATATTTTTAATTTTATCTCCCGGTTGAGCCAGACATAGATCACCCCCGCTATTTCGAACTGTTGTCAGACCGCTGATAAGAATTCCTAATCCGGAACTGTTGATCCAATCCACACCTTTAAGATCAAGAACGAAATTTTTAATATCTTTTTCGACAAGTCCGTGAAGAGTTTCGCGAAGTTCGACTGCATCGGGTCCACCCATAAGTTTGCCTTGCAGCTCTATAACGGTTACGTTGCCCCTGTCAATTTGATTTAATTTCATAATCTACCTCGTTGAGCTCGCAGCTAGTTCTGCTGATTTTTTTGCAATAGCCCACTCGTGCCATTCGATCAGCACCGGGCTTGCAATAAATATAGAAGAATAGGTTCCCACAATCACTCCAAGCATCATCGCAAATGAAAAGCCTGATATCACTTCTCCCCCTATAATGTATAAAATAAATACTACCATAAAAGTGGTGAGCGACGTTACCACTGTTCTGGCGAGGGAATTATTGATGCTCGTGTTGATTATTTTTTCATAATTTTCACGGCGCATCGCTTTGATATTTTCCCTTATGCGGTCGTAGATGACAATGGTATCGTTCAATGA
>SORT01000103.1 GCA_004402895.1 Fidelibacterota bacterium MT.SAG.3
CTTTATATCTTTGTGAAAATAACAACGATGTTTTGAAGTTACAATATAATATAAAAGAGAAACGGTGACTGATTGCTCGGTCACCGTTTTTGTTTTCGTAGGGGTTTTCTGTGGGTCTTAGGTGAAGTCTTTCGTTATCTAATTCTTCCTATTCGTATCGTAATTTTCATATCTACCTAATATACGCTATTACTGTAGAATAGTTTCATTTATTATATATTTTCATCAAATTTCTTCAATCGGTTTCTCATCTAAACCAAGAAGAAACCTAATATCTTTTTCCACGACCTCTGCTTTGTTTGGATAAACTCCCAAGAATTTTCTATAAATGTTACCTTTTTTTGTGATAAGAAAATTTGTAGGGAATCCATAAATTCCTCCGAACGCGCTCATCGTTTCTTCATCGCCGATAAGCACATGGTAATCCATATTTAGCCGGTCGATAGTCGGCTGAATATCCTCCGCATCGCCGGACTGTACTGTAATACCGACAACCTCAAACCCATACTTTTTATACTTTTCCCCCATCTCAACCATACTCGGTATCTCGTGAAGACAAGGTCCGCACCACGTCGCCCAAAAATCTATAAACAATACTTTACCTTCAAGTAATTTTGAGTCAAACGGATTACCGTCAAGATATGTGAGTTTGAACGGCGGCATTTCCCGAAGTTCAGATTCTTCGAGAGATAACGATTTTGCTTCAATCTTAAACGCGGAATTATCAGACGAACAAGAGCCAAACGAAATTGCTGCAATACCTAAAATTAATATCAACCTGTTTATATTCAATCTAACTTTCTCCTAATTCGCATCTTATATTTCTTATACTATTCAGTAACGCTCTGATAGTAAGGTAGAAATATAATAATCGATGTATTATCCATTACCTTTGAATCTATCAGTTTTGACTGATTTAGTCTGTAGTTTTATCCGTAAACTGACTGAATGCCTTTAAAAATTCAATAGGAAATGGAAATATCAAAGTAGAATTATTTTCTGCCGCTACTTCAGTCAACGTCTGCAAATATCTCAATTGGAGCGCCGCAGGTTGTCTTCCGATTATCTCCGCCGCAGCCGCAAGTTTTTCGGATGCTTGGAATTCTCCTTCAGCGTGAATTATTTTCGCCCTTCGATCTCTTTCCGCTTCGGCTTGCTTCGCCATTGCTCGCTGCATTTCGGTGGGAAGGTCAACATGTTTAAGC
>SORT01000104.1 GCA_004402895.1 Fidelibacterota bacterium MT.SAG.3
TACTACACCTATGGCTGCCTCTTCAAGATTTGTTTCCGAATCAACAATAATGGCATCTTTTCCGCCCATTTCTGCCACTATTCTCTTTATCCAAACTTGCCCGTCGACCATCTCTGCTGCTGCCTTATTAATACCTAATCCAACTTCCATAGAACCGGTAAAGGAGATAAACCTCGTCTTCGGATGCCGAACTAATTTTTCTCCTGCAAGGGCGCCGGGACCTGTTAAATAATTTAATACACCCGGATGTAAGCCCGCTTCTTCCATGATGCTCACAAGTTGATAAGCAGTAGCAGGTGCGTCGGAAGATGGTTTTAGCACAACAGTGTTTCCGGACACAATCGCAGCAGTAGCCATCCCGGAAGTTATTGCAAAAGGAAAATTCCACGGAGGAATAATTACGCCCACTCCTAACGGTATATACTCCATATAAGGAGATTCTCCGCTGAAGGAAACAACTTCCTTCCTGCCGGAATACCTCAATGCCTCTTGACCATAAAATTCAAGAAAATCAATAGTTTCCGCTACATCGCCATCCGCTTCAGCCCATGATTTGCCTACTTCATAAACCATCCATGCCGCAAGTTCCATTCGCCTTTCCCGCATGATATCAGATGCTTTGAAAAGACAATCCGCCCTCTCCTCCACCGATACCCGAGACCATGACTTAAAGGCTTCTGACGCAGCCTCTATCGCCATATCTGCTTCCCGCTCGCCTGCTTTTTGGAAATGTCCTATTACCTCATCAATGTTTCCCGGGTTAAATGACGTAAATGTATCATCGGTTGTCATTTCCTGACCACCGATTTTTAAACTGTATGTTTGCCCTAACTTTCCTTTTACACGATCTAAAGCATTCTGCATACTTTCAATATTATTCTCATCACTGAATTCTATCAATTCTGTAGGTTTGTATTGCTCTCTGTTCAATTAATTCCTCATTAACCTTCCAATGCCATCTCTTGAATATCACCTAATTGCCAATTTGACAGTTTCCCATTTTTTAAAACCATCTCCGAGTACTCTTTAAGTTTTGCCTTAAAATCAACCATAGTTTTTACTCTCACCAAATCTTCGGATGCTTTCTTACTATCTAACATGCCTGATAGGAACCATGATATTGAGCTTTTGAGATGATTCAAAGTCCCGAATTCACCCCTAAATTTTTCTTCAAGAGTAATATA
>SORT01000105.1 GCA_004402895.1 Fidelibacterota bacterium MT.SAG.3
GTTGGCGCACAAATACTAATAATATCCAGATCCTCTTCAATAAGCATATCCTTATATTCTGTATATTCATTCAGATCACCATACTTATCTTTAAATCCGTCAATTCGATTACTATCTATGTCACATACGGCTACAATTTCTGTTCCCGGATGTGTTGTATATGCAAGAGCGTGCGACCATATAATATCTCTAGACGAATCATCATCTATTGAATAAGCAATTTGACCCAAACCGATAATACCTACTTTGTAGATTGATGAATTCAAAAGATTATCACAAAATTATCACTTATGGCGTATTTCCTTCGACTGACGGGCTCGATCAATCCAGAATCTTGTAGATTTTTTCCAATCCTGTCCATATCTGAAGGCAAGATATTTCTCTGAATCCTTAGGGATAGTAACTTGTAGACCATAAAATTCAGTTTTATAAGTGTTCTCAAAAAAACGCACCGGTATCTCCCAATAATACCGCTTCTTTACATCAATCTTCGAAAAAAGGTTGCTGAATGAACTTATCCAACTTTTTGGAAATTTGCTGCACATTAGCACAAATAATTTTATTAAACTATTTATCCCACCAACCTTTTCACCGGTTTTAATATTTTCGGAATTCGAGATTAATGAAGGTAAGTTTTTTAAATTATCAATTATACGTCCGGGAAGGGAGACTGCGCCATAACTGCCTCTTCCGGCATTTCCGTTTATTTTATCATAGAACAATATCCGGAACTTGTAGGGTAAGTTATCCGGTAATTGGAGGCCTATTTTATCTGGTTTACTAACAGTGACTATCAGTCCGTTTTCTATAAATTCATTCGTGCAGTGCTCTATCGATTCTCTATCTGTAAGCCACGCTCCCAGCTCAACATCTTCATCCCAGGGAATTATTTTGTCATCTCTTACAAGTCCCAGTAGAGTTCCGCAATCAATCCAATAATCAATATTTCGAGAATCTAAGATAGAAACCGCTCTTTTTAGCGTCTCCACCATCGGTTTCTCGTATGGGTTTATTTTTTCATCGGTGGTTAATCGTTTTTCGTTGTTTAAGCTCATATTGGCTGCATATCCGTATTGACTAACAATCTATCTTCTTATTATTGGTATAAGTTAAAGGATAAGGATATGCTTATTGAAGAGGATCTGGATATTATTAGTATTTGTGCGCCAAC
>SORT01000106.1 GCA_004402895.1 Fidelibacterota bacterium MT.SAG.3
CTTGTTTTATTGACGACCATCGCGGGATTCTATATCGGCTCACAAGGGTCGGCTGGTCTACGGGAGGCCAGTCAGCACTGCTCAATCGTAAAAGCAGGAAAGCGCCTATGAAACCAGAGAAGAACATCAACTCAGCGCCTATGAACATGAACATAGCCAAATAAGTACTGTTAATAAGCGGTTTTGGAGCTCCTCCAATATTTTCGTTCGCAGCTGAAACAGCCATGTGACTCATCATCAGTTTTTCACCAAAACAGTTATTACGGTAATTAAAACTTGAAGCGTTAATACTCCTATGATAATTATCAAAGTTAGGCGTATCCGTTTTTTATTATCCACAGTTCCCGCCATGCTTAATATGGTATCCTGTCAAAACTCATTATTCCAAGCTGAAAAGGAATATATAAGTATGAGGCGTAAAGCAGGTTTTTAGCGGTTGATATTGATTGATTCATGGAAAATTTCACCGCAAACAAGGCAAAAGTTATTCCTAATAAGAGGGCGGCAAAGAAATGTATCGGTCCCGTTATGCCCAATATACTCGGCATTAAACCTATTGGCAGAAGCGCCATCGTATTCATCAATACCTGGTGTCCGGTGGCATTATCTCCGGGATAAGAATCGGGCAAAAGTTTCATTCCAGCCTTTTCGTAATCACTTTTGTACAGCCAGGCTATTGCAAGGCTGTGCGGAATCTGCCAAAAGAATAAAATAGCAAACAATACAAGAGCGCCTTGGTCGAAACTGCCCGTTGCTGCAACCCAGCCGCCTGCCGCCGGCAGGGCGCCGGGAACCGCTCCGATTACAATACAAAAAGCAGATTTTGTTTTCATTGGAGTATAAACCAGCAGGTAAGCAGCCATAGAAATTACGGCAAGAGTTCCAGTTAGAATATTAACAAAAACAAAATTAATGAATAGTCCTGATATGCTGAGGGTTAAACCGAGAATAAGAGCGCTTCTCGCTTTCAATCTGCCGTCGGGAAGCGGTCGGTTCTTCGTGCGTTTCATGGTGGCATCTATATCTCTTTCGATATATTGATTCAGTACTAACGCCCCGGCGGCTACAAATGTAGTTCCTATCAAAGTTATGCCCATCAGCATAAAATCAGCCGACCCTTGTGAGCCGATATAGAATCCCGCGATGGTCGTCAATAAAACAAG
>SORT01000107.1 GCA_004402895.1 Fidelibacterota bacterium MT.SAG.3
TCCGGAAGCCATGTGTGGAACGGGAAAATAGGAACTTTGATCGCAAAGCCTATAAACAATGCAAGGAAGACCCATTTCTGGAAGTTGTAATCGTATGTCGTTTCCATTAGCGTCAGCATGTTGAATGTATGCGGGTCGTTATAGAAGTATAATGCCAGCATCGCCAACAGAATCAATACGCTTCCGAACAGCGTATATAGGAAGAACTTGATCGAAGCGTACTCTCTTCGGGGTCCACCCCAGATTCCGATAAGGAAATACATCGGAAGCAACACGACTTCCCAAAAGATGTAGAAGAGGAAAAAGTCGATTGAAACGAAAACTCCCATCATACCGGCATCTAACAGTAGAAATAAAGCAAAATACCCCTTAACTGCTTTTTCAATATTCCATGAGGCGAAGATACATATGAAGGAAAGCAGTGCAGTCAGTAACACCATTGGAGCGCTTAATCCGTCTATTCCCATAAAGTACTCGATGTTGAAAGCAGGAATCCACGCATAATGCTCTACGAATTGCATCGCAGAGGTAGTAGTGTCGAAAGCGATGTACATTTGAACCGCCAACCAAAGTTGTATACCCGTCGTGACCGCAGCTACGACTTTAATCACATAGGACTTATCTCTGGGAATGAATAATATAGCGAACATCCCGAGAACAGGTACAAAGGTCAATGCTGAAAGTAAATGATTTTGCATTTCGAGTTTAAGCCTCCATTAACTAAAATATTGCCTGAAAAATAAAAAATACCAATATACCGACTACGAGAAAGGAGACGTAATTCTCCACCGTACCGGTCTGCAGCCTCCGTAATCGTGTACCGAAAAATGTTGTAACCGTTGCCGTTCCGTTAACCGTCCCATCAACAATATGATCGTCAAACCATCTGCTCGCCTTTGAAAGCCATATTGTGATCGTCGCCGTTCCGTTTACCGCTCCATCGATTACTGTATCGTCAAATTTAGCGCTCGCTTTGGATAAACCTAATACACCCCTGATAACAGTCGCTCCATAAAATTCATCAAAGTAATATTTGTTTCTCAACAGTGTGTATATGGATGACAGAGATTTTGATACCTTCTCCGCAGAGAGACTTTTCTTGAGATAAAAAAGATAAGCC
>SORT01000108.1 GCA_004402895.1 Fidelibacterota bacterium MT.SAG.3
ATGCCACAGCCTCCGCCGCAGCATCTCCGATCACGTTTATGTTACACTCCTCGCTGCCTGTAGAAACGGCAAACACTATATCACCGTCATGCATAGTATGCGACGGAATTATTGTCCTTGCGATACCGTCTTGCGCCATTTGAGCTACTTTTGTAGCTTCCTCTTTGTTTAATTTGGCGTTGGTTGCCACGAGAACAAGAACAGTATTTTCTATCCACGGTTCACCTGTTTTGGGTAAAATCCACTTATTCCTGTCAAGATTTCCGGCGATGACCTTACCCGTTTTATTATCAAAAACGTTTCCTAATGGGTTTGCCACTGTCATTACACCGACTGTTATCTTATCATCGATCTTAATTGATGTGGTTCCAAATCCTCCTCTGCTTCTATTTTCGCCGGAAATTCCTCCTGCCGATGCGCCTATACCGACCCCGTGCAATCCGATTGCAGGATGCGCTGTTGAAGCATTTTTCGCGGCTTCATAACCCATCTCCAAGTCAGGACGGATTTTTGAGGAGCCAACTCGCAGATCGAAAATGACAGCAGTAGGAACTATTGGCACTTTCGTTACAGTAACATCATATCCTATTTCCTGTTCCTCAAGATATTTTAGCACGCCACCCGCGGCGCTCAGTCCGAATGCGCTCCCCCCTGTTAGCAGCACGCCGTGAATCTTGTCGACCACCCTGACGGGTTTGATCGCTTCGATCTCGCTGCTTCCGGGAGCCGAACCCCTGACATCAACTCCGGCTATCGCTCCATCCCGGAACAGAGCAACGGTACATCCTGTCTGAGCTTCCTCATTCTGAGCAACACCGACACTGAGACCGGGAACATCTGTGATGCTTTTACTCCATTCCCACACAGTTAATTAGTCTCCATAGATGATTCAACGACCGATTCAGGCGAATACTTATTCAAGACAGCCATAAGAAAATTTTGCATTGAATAGACTTCAGCTGAAAAGGGTAAAAATCCCAAGAAACCAATTATAGGCATTTCAAAATATTTTGGTCCTTCCCCAAGTATGCCGGGAACTGTGTAGATCCATTTCGTGTATGCCCAATAATTCCAGAACTCCCAAAGAAGCCCGCAGAAGATCCCGGCAACAAATAAATT
>SORT01000109.1 GCA_004402895.1 Fidelibacterota bacterium MT.SAG.3
ACATAATACCAGTTGTTCATATGAAGATCATAACCTTCAAACAACAGCCAGCAGAGAGCCGACCAAGGCAGCATCCAATAAAATTCTCTTCTTTTCTTGAGAATATATGAAAAACCGTTCAGCCTGTACATCAAGGCATCCATGAACATGATATATCCGGTCCATGAGAGCGGAGTCATATAACTCAGGACAAGACTGTTTTTTGCGACAAGTCCGACCCCCGCCAATCCGATTATAAGCAATCCTATCCAGCCGTACAATTTCATTCTTATATAATCCTTATCATATCAGTTCTTAACCACAACTCCATATCCGCCTCTTCTTATATCCGTAACCGGGATCATCAATCCGGAGGAAAGAGATCTTCCTATCAGATGAGTATTACCAATGGCTTTTCTCTTCTTCAGTTTATATCCCATCTTTTCCAAGTCGAAGGTCATCGAAGTAGTCAGCGCGCCTGATTCGTAATACAAAATATCAGGTAACCACTGATGGTGTATTCTTGGCTGAGTTACAGCCTCATCCGGTTCCATACCAAAATCTATATAGTAAAGGATAGTTTGCGTTACAGCAGAAATAATTCTGCTTCCTCCCGGCGAGCCGGTGATTAGAACAACCTCTCCATCCTTCTCGACTATAGTTGGAGTCATAGAACTCAACATTCTCTTGTTAGGCTCAATTGCGTTGGCTTCGCCGTGAACCAATCCGTACATATTAGGTGAACCGACTTTCGCCGCAAAATCGTCCATTTCATTGTTCAGTAAAAAACCGGCTCCCTCTGCTACTACTTTGGAACCGTAATAAGAATTGATGGTTGTAGTTACAGCTGCAGCGTTTCCCCATTTGTCAATAACAGAGTAATGAGTTGTTTCATTACTTTCGTTTTTCATCAGAGTTTCGACTGAATCCAACCAAGCTTTATTCTGATGCAATATTTTATCGCTTGAAGTTATGCCGTTGATCCTGATCTTATCAGCGATTCCCTTAGCATACTCTTTTGATATCAATGCGTTAACGGGAACGGGATAAAAGTCATTGTCGCCGAGCTGTTCCGCCCTATCCGCAAAAGCGTATTTTGACGCTTCAACATATGTATTTATGTAGGCACTGG
>SORT01000110.1 GCA_004402895.1 Fidelibacterota bacterium MT.SAG.3
TTTCATTTGTGTCGGGTCCATATTGACCGGCCGGTCGGAAGATGAGTGATAATACATGTCAGGCCAGGTTATCGGCATCACGCCGGGAACACCGACTCCCCAGTCATTAAACATAATGTGATCCGATGAACCGTAATGATAGTCGATGTTATATTGAAATGGATCTTGTGAACCTGTCGGCGCAATTATCGGTTTTGTGAACAATCTCGGTCTGTTGTTCAAAATCTCTCTATTCGTATGCGCTACATATTCCATAACGTTTTGAAGCACATCATTGAGATAGCTCGGCCGGCTGTACGGAGTCCGTTGAAGATTGTAGCTTCCTCGACTTTTGCTCATATGGGCGCCTACCATATCGAGATTAAGATTTACGAGCATTGTTTTCACGAGATCGAGATGTTTCTTTATCCAAGGTTCTGTGCCATGAATTTCGGGTACCCAGATAAAATGAATTGTGCGGCGCGGTCGCTCGAGTGAACCGTCTTTGATCATTTGTAGATAGGCTCGTCCTATCTCCAAGATCGCCGCGCTTCCGCTGATATCATCGTTCGCTCCCTGCTTGGCTATTCCCTCGAACAGATGAGCGCTGAAGATTATCGATTCATCGGGGAGCTCTCTCCCTTTGATAGAGGCGTGAACGATATTATGTTTGTAAGGCTGTATGGATGATTTCACAGTCGCCCGAACGGTGATCTTCTCTCCTTTTTCAAGTCGTTTCCGAAGCTCGTTACCTCTGCGATAGCCTAAATTAAACGCGAAAGTTTGTTTCGTCTCAGCTCCGTATATACCGAACCAGGGAACCTGGTCAGGATCGTACACCGGATGAATCGAAGCATACGAGACAACGCCCGCCGCCTCCCGTTCCAGGACAGCATTTTTATGGAGTGAATTTGTGCCACCGTAGCCGAGAACAATTTTGCCCTTGACATCAATACCTTCATAGTCAGTCTCTTTCGTGCCGCTTCCTACATAAACAAGTTCAGCGGTAACTTCAGCAGGCTTACTTCCTTTTGCAAGAACCGCTTTCTGATCATCATAATCCGCTATCTCGGTCAGATTGGGTGAAATTTCCCAGAGTTCCCCAACCTCTCCG
>SORT01000111.1 GCA_004402895.1 Fidelibacterota bacterium MT.SAG.3
CAGACGTATTATCGTTGGCGTAAAGAGTTTGGTGGGATGCGTGTAGATCAAGCCAGGAGGCTTAAGGTCCTAGAGAAGGAGAACCTTCGGTTAAAGCATATCGTGGCAGATAAAGAACTTGACATACAGATTCTTAAGGAGACGCTCTCTTTAGAATCAAAAAACTTCTAAGCCCGGCTAAGCGTCGTAGAGTAGTGGATCATGTGAGTAATAGATTAGAAGTATCCTTACGTCGGGCATGTAGAGTATTAGGAGTAGTTCGCAGTTCATATCACTATGACCGTAAGGTCTTACCTGATGAGGCGATCTTAACAGATAGGATCATTGAACTGGCAATGGATTATGGTAGATACGGCTATCGTAGAATAACAGCTCTATTACAGATGGAGGGTTGGAAGGTCAATCATAAGCGAGTTGAGAGGATATGGAGATCTGAAGGGCTGAAAGTACCACAGAGACAGCCTAAGAGGCGAAGACTTTGGTTCAATGATGGTTCATGCATACGACTTAGACCGGAGTATCCTGACCATGTCTGGAGTTATGACTTCGTTCAGCATTATACCCATGATGGGAGGAAGTTCAGGCTGCTGACCATACTAGATGAATATACACGTCAGTCTCTTGCTATTGATGTAGAAAGACAACTTAACCGAGAATCGGTACTTGACAGGTTAACAGATCTGTTCACACGCAGAGGAATACCGGAATATATACGGAGTGACAATGGCAGCGAATTTACAGCTAAGGTCGTAAGAGGATGGTTAACTGCAGTCGGTGTTAAGACTCTATATATAACACCCGGCAGTCCCTGGGAAAATGGTTATATAGAATCGTTCAATGGCAAACTAAGAGATGAGCTGCTTAACAGAGAGATCTTTGATACGTTACTGGAAGCAAAAGTACTTATCGGAAGATGGAGACACGAATATAACCATATCAGACCACATAGTAGTCTTGGATACCGTCCACCGGCACCGGAAGCTATTATGACAACCGAAATAGGAAATCAGTTAACAAAAAGTGAGATATTTAGTGCTATATAAACACCTAATCTATAACATAACTAGTGGACCTAAGATAGGGGGCAGGTCA
>SORT01000112.1 GCA_004402895.1 Fidelibacterota bacterium MT.SAG.3
TTCCATAATAATAGATATAGGTGCCGGACAATCAGAGCTGGCAATGTTCTTTGAGAATTCAAAATATTTTGCTGTAGATCTCGGTGTCGGAGATGATGAATGGGATTTGCCCTGAATTGGATCTGTTCAGCGGAGAAGAATTAATCTGAGAGATAGAGAATAATAGAAGCTATTTTAAGAAGTAATTTATAGCACACGTTCCTACTAATAAAACGCCCGAGCCATTTACTAAAAGATTTACTCGTCTAAACCACTTTCTATCGGCTTCTTCGTTTGATAAGTTTTTTATGAAGCATAGCTATTGTATTGGGCTAAAGATTATATTATCAATAATTTCCGGAGAACCGAAAGAGTTGGTTTTGAATTGTTTAAAGTGAAAAAATGGATTCCGGGAACACCGCTATCAAGCAATTCACGGCATTGTTTAACGGCTTGTTCAATGCCCAAAGTCGAAGATCTCTCCCGATCATCACCCGCTTCAACCATTTGTTCTTTAAGTAAATCTGGAATATGTGTGCCGTTCATTTTAGCAAATTTCATGACATGATTGGAATTAATAAATGGAATTATACCCGGTATAATCGGTTTGACAATTCCGATATTTCGCGCCATTTTAAGAAACTTGAAATAGAATTCGTTATCGAAAAAGAACTGTGTAATCGCGAAATCAGCCCCTGCGTCCAGCTTAATTTTAAGATATTTTATATCTTCTTCAAGTGAGCTTGCGTCCGGATGCCCCTCGGGATGTGCGGCAACACCTATACAGAAATGATTCAATTCTCCCACAAGACCAACAACGTCAGCCGCAAACCTTAATCCCTCCGGATGTGGCACAAAGTTATTACCACCGGGCATGTCGCCCCTTAGAGCAAGAATATTATTTATTCCTTTCTCTTTCAGCTCTTGGACATAGTTTATTAGATATTCTTTTGAATGATTTACGCACGTGAGGTGCGGCATGGACGTTATTCCGAATTCATCCTGAATTTTGCATACGAGTTCAAGCGTAGGACGAGCCGTACTACCTCCCGCACCATATGTTACAGAGTAAAATGCA
>SORT01000113.1 GCA_004402895.1 Fidelibacterota bacterium MT.SAG.3
ACTACAGCCCGTGAAAAGTACGGGATGAGCGGGGCTGTTCAGCATGGCGCTTCTACGCTTCCTAAGGAGGTTTTTAACAGGTTCCCGGAGGTAGGGGCTTCGGAGATACATCTGGCTACAGAATTTCAAAACCAGATATTCGATCATCCAAAACTACCGGCAGATTTTCGTGACAAAATTTACGCACACCTCAGTGAAGTAAATGGCGATGAACGGAAGGAAGAGTGGACGGATCAGCAATTTTATTACAAAATGCGCAAGAAAGGATTTGGACCTTTCAAACGGGAATTTTGGGAACTTGCTCCGGCTGTTAAAGAAGCTATATTCAATGATTTGCAGGAAACATTTGAATTTCTTTTCAGAAAATTGGGTGTTGAAAACACAAAAGAAGTTACGGAAAAGTTTATAACGGAAGTATAGAAATCTAACCTCCTCCTTTAGTAATCCTTGTAACAATTGCAATTGTTCAATACATTATGAAGTTATTTTTAATCTAATATAACAGTATTGGAGGCGATGTTGCATCCCACAGACAGCGTTATCTCAACATTGATATTCGCGCTGATCCTTTTTGTAACCTTCAGCGCATTTACAATTTTTATGATAAGACGATTTCAGGTATTGCGAGCTGCAGTGCCAATTGACAGGTTCAGTAATGTCAAAGAAAGGTTATCCGGTCTATTACGTTTCTTTATAGGGCAAGGTAGAATACTGAATCCAAAATATATCGGTGCCGGGATAATGCATGCGGTGATTTTCTGGGGATTTCTCGCGGTAACGATCAATTCAATTCATTTTATAGGAAGAGGGTTTGTGGAAAATTGGAGTCTGCCTTTATTTGGTCCGGGTAAATTTTTGGATAGTGTATATCTTCCGTTTGTGGACCTGTTTGAGGTAGGTGTTTTACTGATGGTGATATGGGCAGGGATCAGAAGAGCGATAATAAAACCAAAACGTGTGACCAATTCTTGGGATGCTGCGTTGATCCTCGGATTGATAGGCAGTTTGATGTTTACGGATATTCTAATTCCGGGGGCTGAAGCCACCG
>SORT01000114.1 GCA_004402895.1 Fidelibacterota bacterium MT.SAG.3
ATAACCGTTCCTGAACCGGGTATTCGTTGCAAGGCGTTGCTTCTTCCGCCTATTAACGATGAAGTCACCGGAATCCCGCAAGAGTATGAGTTGTATCAGAATTATCCGAATCCGTTCAATGCATCGACAGTTATTAAATATGCGCTTCCAAAATCGAGCACTGTTTCTCTCGTGATCTATAACCTGATGGGACAGAAAATCATGAGATGGGATGAGAACAATGTTACACCGGGATACTACGAAAAGATCTGGAATGGAAAGACCGATGCAGGAATTCCCGTGTCGAGCGGTATATACGTTTATCGAATCAATGCGGGTGATTTCGTCGAGACAAGAAAGATGGTGCTCTTAAAATAATACGTGTACAAGCGCCATTTGGGTGGTGCAGAATCGCTCCGTAAAGGCTCTATCAAATCTTTCGACCTCTTGTTTTTATGATAGGTTAAAACCTTTAAAAGCTGATGAGCAACAATAATTCCAAAAGGCATTTGAACTCTTTTCACATCAAAATTAAAAACAGATTAATTGTAAAATTTCTCTTGACGGTAATCAATTTACAACATACATTGCTGGTTGTGAATGAGACTCGTTCTCAGTTAAGGGGGAATATTTTGAAGGATGTTAAGATTAAAAAAATGAAATTATATTTAAACATGATCAGAAACTGCTCAATAATTATGTCAGTTTTGATATTAACTAATAATCTGTTTGCGCAGGAAGTCGGTTCGATAGAGGGATGGGTAATAGATTCCGCTACGAACGAACCATTATCCGGCGCGAATGTCATGATAGAAGGAACTGCTCAAGGCAGTACTACCGATAAAGAGGGCAGATTCTATATCGGACAAGTTGTGTTGGGTAAGCACAACCTTATTTGCAGCTTTATTGGTTACAATAAAGAGAGTATCATCATAGATGTGAACAGTGGAGATTCATTTTCTTTTAAATTCTTTATGGAACCAAAGGTTCTTGAGTCACCCCATGTTTATGTAATAGGCGGAAGAAGCAACGCCTTGCAACGAATACCCGGTTCAGGAACGGTTAT
>SORT01000115.1 GCA_004402895.1 Fidelibacterota bacterium MT.SAG.3
TTGATAAACTCATGGTAGCGAAAGGGATTGCTAACGACACAACGGTGGTTTTCTACGGGGATAAAAACAATTGGTGGGCTTGCTATACTCTTTGGCTATTTAAGCTCTTTGGTCATGCTGACTGCCGTGTGATGAATGGCGGAAGGGCAAAATGGATAGCAGAAGAAAAACCACTGGTAACTGATATACCGAGCCTACCTACTACGAATTACCAGGGAAGCTCGGAGGATACCGGCATAAGGGCTTTTAGAAACGATACCGAGGCACAGCTAGAGTCAAAGAAGCCCTTGGTTGACGTACGTTCCCCAGCCGAGTACGCAGGAGAAATCATAGCTATGGAAGGATATCCTCAGGAGGGTGCGCAGCGAGCGGGGCATATTCCCGGTGCGCTCAGCATACCGTGGTCACAGGCTGCGAATCCTGATGAAACTTTCAAGTCAATAACGGATCTTAGGAAGCTATATGAAGAAGAAAACGGATTGAAGCCCTCCGATGAAGTGATAGTCTATTGCCGAATTGGTGAGCGTTCAGGGCACACGTGGTTTGTGCTGAAGTACCTTTTGGGATATGACAATGTCAAAAACTACGATGGTTCTTGGACGGAATGGGGTAGCTTAGTCCGGGCCCCAATTGAGAAATAAACTTTCTGAATTACATCGAACGACGAGGGGTGAAGTAATTCCGAACTGCTTAATGCGAATTAATTGATTGGTAGTAAGTTTGTCCGGACAGGCTCATTCTGTAATATAGTAGGTGGATAATATATATGGAATTGGTCAAATAGTGAAACTAAAAAAGAGATTAATTAACGATTATCCAAAGTTGAATAAGGTATGCGATCTCAAATAGGTATACTGTACGAACACCCAGAGTGGTTCGTCCCACTGTTTGCGGAGCTGGACAAATTGGATGCAGACTATACTCATCTGTTGGCTCATGTACATACGTTCGATCCGGCCGACAGACAACGCAAATATGCTACAGTCGTTAACCGTATGAGTCCGTCTGCCTATACCCGA
>SORT01000116.1 GCA_004402895.1 Fidelibacterota bacterium MT.SAG.3
CGGTGACTACAACGGGTGCGTCACCTAAATTTTTATCATTTTTATTTAAAAACGAAAGCGCTGAAAGAAGCCTGTCAACTCCGATGGAAATTCCTGTAGCCGGTACTTTCTGTCCGGTGAATCGTGATATGAGGTCATCATATCTTCCACCACCGGCAACGCTTCCAAAATCCTTTTTTTGACCTTTTTCATCTTTAAATTCAAATGTCAAGTTAGCCTCAAAAACGGGACCTGTGTAGTAGTCCATTCCCCGCACAACGGTCGGATCGAACACGATAGTTTCTTCATCATATCCCATCGTTCTGAAAAGTGAATCCATTTCTGTCAATTCTTCGACTCCGGCTACCCCTTCTGCGCTCTTTTTTGTGAAATCCGAGAGAAATTTTAATACTTCTGAGCGTGATCCTCTCGGTGATTCAAGGAAACTTATTATGATATTTGCCTTTGACTCAGGCAGCTCTGCTCCTTTTATAGAAGCGCCTGAAGTATCTTTTCTCCCTTTTGTAAGAAGTTCAAATACTCCGCTTATTCCGAGTCTGTCAAGTTTATCAATGCTCCGTAAAACTTTTGTGGCAACATCCGAAGAAGTTCCATCTTCATTTAACAACTCTATGCCCGCAGCTTCTAAAACAGAGTTTACGATTTTCCGATTGTTGATACGGAGTTCAAAGTCGTTTTTCCCGATGCCGAGCGCTAAGAGAGAATCCACTAAAGCGGCACAGACCTCACAATCCGCTAACATAGAGGAACTGCCGATGGTGTCGATATCGAACTGAGTAAACTCTCTGAACCTGCCTGGACCGGGCTTCTCCATTCGCCAAACCTTTCCAACCTGATATCTTCTAAAAGGTTTCGGTAAATCCTGATTCTGGGCTATCAATCTCGATAAAGGGGCAGTAAGGTCATATCGGAGAGCGATCCATTCATCCTCGGACTCGAATGAGAAGATGCTGCCTTCAGGAGTATCGCTGTCGGGTAGAAATTTTCCAAGCACATCGAC